>NZ_RZRR01000002.1:0-25515 GCF_003998555.1 Mesorhizobium sp. M7A.F.Ca.CA.002.09.1.1
TCGGCCGGACCATTCGCGACATTTCTCGCCAGATCGCCGGCGATGCGGGGCTGGACGCGCTCTTCAAATGGCCGTTCTACCAGGCCGCCACCGTTCTCTAGCAACGCCAGCGCCAGCGCGGCCGCAAGATCTACAGCCTGCACGCGCACGAGGTGGAATGCATTGGCAAGGGCAAGGCGCATATGCCCTACGAGTTCGGTGTGAAGGTGTCGGTGGCCACCACGCTGAAGCGCTCCAAGGGCGGCCAGTTCGCCCTGCATGCAAAAGCGCTGCCCGGCAATCCCTATGACGGCCACACGCTGGCAAGCGTCATATCGGCCACATCAAGAACGAACACCGCATGGGCCGCAACTACCTCGCCGGCCAGCAGGGCGACGCCCTCAACGCCGTCCTGGCCGCCGCCGGATACAACTTCTCCCTCCTGCTCAGGTGGCTGAAGTGATTTTTGTGGCCCTTGATCGCCCTGCTTCAACTCCGGCCGAAGTCGGTCGCCGCTTAGCGTCTGGATCACGGTCGACCAGCACGAGTTCCAAAAATCCAACCTGCATCTCAGGCACCGCGTCCTGACCTCGGAAATCGAGGATCCAGTCTCGACAGAGTATTCGACAAGATGCGGACGTGTGTTACAATAACGAGCCGCAACTCATACCAGACATGAGCTCATATTTTGGGATAGTGGCCTCCAAGCGGTCAAGCCACGGACGCGAATGTCATCCGATAAAGGGTCGCGGCGTCATAGATGGGCAGTCCTGTCCTACGACGGATTGCTGACGTCACCATCGGGAACAATGTACATTCAAATAGGAGGGCGGCAATCCCCGGATGTGCGGCGCCAAGTCGCGCGACACAGGCTGCAACCTCCGACTCCATTTCAACAACACCAGCCGGCCACGCGTCACCTTCAATGCCGCCGATGACTACTCTTGCCTCTGCGGATGAATCTATGCCCAGCAGCTCTTTGCCGCAGTGTCTTGAGTCTGCGGCCACAACGGCGAGCTTTGCGTCAGCTGGAAGCTGCCGGAGTAGCGTGGGCGCCAGTAGCAGGCTCGACATGGCCACCGGGACTTCGACAGACGCGGCCACTGCAGCCTGGTACCGGATACTGAACCCGCAGTCCCCGGTTATCGCGACTGCTCCGCGCTCGACCAACCGCCTGGCAGCTGCAATGTAGGCCGGCTCGAGAGAAGCATCACCGGGAATGACCCTCTCCTCCAAAGCCCCGGCCGCGGTCTCTATTATAATTGGGAAGTCGAAAGTTGCCGGGTTGAAGACCGACTCCGGTTGCGGTGGCGGAAATTCACGAGGCGGAAGTCCGATCTCCAGCCCAATAATTCCGAGGGCCCTTTGTTGAGTTGTCACGGAAGCATCCTTCTTCTGGAAGCAGCTAAGATGGTGATTTCGGCAGCAAATGCCCATCACCTGCGCGATACAGGTTCTCTCTGAATGCACGAATTTAACAGCGTCGAAACGGCTGTTTCAGAGAAACATGCCTTTCCAGGCGCAGTAAGTCGGCATTGTTTTGGTGCATTCGCATGAAAGCCGTAAAAACTGGGAAACCGCAGAACGCTTGTGCGACCCTCCCCGGGCCTGTAGGATACCGGGTTTGCGTCCGCCGTCAGACAATCGTGTTAGGGCACTTTCCAGAGCCCAGATGCCCTGAATGGCAGATTGAACGCACATCAGATCTTCAAGCTCGCAACTGCCGAACGGGCAGCGCTATTTACCTAACTCGACCAATCTGGGGCTTGGACCGGACGATCCTAGTTATGCAGTCCTGAATGAACTGGGGCAGTAACCTCGACATCAACCCGGCCCTGAAAAACCGCGCGTAGGTTCGTCGCAGGGCAGCCTGCTCCGAACGGACCAGTTCCTGCCCGGAAGCCACCCACGGGATAACTCAACTAGCGGCACAACCCGCAACTCACCTCGTCTCCAGCACCGCATTGAGAAACTGCTGCGTTCGCTCGTTTTGCGGATTGCCTAAAAGCTGGCTGGGCGGGCCTTGCTCGACAATCTTACCGCCAGAAAAGAAGCACACGCGATCGGAGAACTCCTTGGCAAAGCCCATCTGGTGCGTGACCATCAGCATTGTGAGGTCATGTTCGGCGCTGAGCTTGCGGATGACGTTGAGCACCTCTCCAACCAGTTCCGGGTCAAGCGCTGATGTCACCTCGTCAAACAGCATCACCTTGGGCCGCATGGCCAACGCCCGAGCGATCGCCACGCGTTGCTTCTGGCCCCCGGAAAGCTGGATCGGGAAATGGTTCTTCTTGTCGCCGAGGCCCACCAAGTCGAGCAGCTCTGCCGCTCGGGCCTCCGCCTCCTTCTTCGAGAGCCCAAGGACGGAGATCGGCGCCTCCATGCAGTTCTGCAGAGCAGTCATATGCGGGAACAGGTTAAAGTGCTGGAACACCATACCGATCTTGGCACGCACGCGACGGAGATGACGCTCGCTCGCCGGCACTATTTGGCCGTTCTTCTGCGTATGCGTCAACGGTTCACCGTCGACCCATATCACCCCCCCGTTGATGTGCTCAAGCGTCATCAGCATGCGCAGAACGGTGGTCTTGCCCGAGCCGGACGGACCAATGATGGACACCTTCTCGTTGCGTGCGATCTCGAGATTGAGTTCGTCCAGCACCGTCAACGCGCCGTAGCGCTTTGTGACGTTCTCGAAGCGAACTATGGGTTCGTTCATGACTTTTTCGCTGCGCCTGATATCGAGGTCAAGCTCGTCCCGCCTGGCTGATGCCCTAGGGCGCTTCGTGAGATCGTCCTCGAAGCGAAGCACAAATTCGCTCATAGTATAAGGCCTCCCTATTGCAGATGGTAGCGGCGGTTGAGCCAGACGCGGACCGACTGCACGATAGCGGAAGCAACCAAGCTGAACACGTAGTAGAAGAAGCCGCACATAGTGATCGCTTCTATGTATCGATAGTTATTGCCCCCGAAATTTTTCGCCTGCTGCAGCATCTCGAAGATCGAGATTGCCGCCAGGACCGGCGTGTCCTTGAACATGCCGATGAAGTAATTGCCCAGAGCTGGCACCATGGGCGGGATCGCCTGCGGCAGAATGATTGTTCGCCAGGTCCGCGTTCGCGAAAGGTTTAGTGCCGTACAGGCCTCCCACTGGCCGCCATCCACATTCTCGATGCCGCCGCGGAAGACTTCGGAACAATAGGCTGCATAGTGGATCCCCAGCACGCCAACTCCCGCCGTCCAGGCAGGAATGAAGATTCCGATCTGCGGACCAACGAAATAGACAAAGAACAACTGCAGCAGCAAGGGCGTTGAACGGATAAACTCCACGATCTCCGCCATGGTGGTCGAGACGTAGCGGTTTGGCGACTGGCGAATCATCGCGAAGACAAGACCCAATATCAGCGCGATCGCAAACCCGAGCAGCGTAGCCTCAATGGTGACGATCGCTCCCTGATAGAGATATGGGAAAGCCTCCCATACGTAAGACCAATCCCAGATCTTCAAGCCACCTGCTCCCGAACGAAACCGCGCGAGACGCGGCGTTCCAGCCAGCGCACGAAAGGAGTGATGAGGGCGCGCGCGATGATGTAATAACCGAATAGTGCAACCGCAAAGAACAGCATATAATCGCCAGTTGCGTCGGCCGCCTGCTTGGCGGCGCTAGTAAATTCGGGAATGGTGATGAAGAAGACGAGCGAGCTACCCTTAAGCACATCGATGAGCATGTTACCCCAGGTCGGCAGCATGGCGCGCATTGCCTGTGGGAGGATAATACGCCGCATCATGGTGAGCCGCGAAAAATTGAGCGCTGTAGATGCCTCATACTGGCCCCTATCAACGGCCTGAATGGCGGCGCGGACATACTCGGCTGCGTAGCCAGAGGCATTCATTCCGATCCCCAAAATTCCGACAGTCCACGGCGACAGGAAAATACCGAAAATCGGCAATACAAAGAACCACCAGTAGAGCTGAACCAGCATGGACGTCCCGCGGAAGAATTCGATGTAGGCGATACTGAACCAGCGCAACTGCCGACGGGGAGAGACTCGGGTCAGGCCCACGAAAAGCCCAAGGACGATCGCTACGACGCAGGCGCCAAGAGTGACGATGACCGTAGTCATGACGCCCTTGGTGAGCACGGCAAAGATAAAGCTGAGATCGACCTTACTCATATGCCCTCCCCACTGACCGCCTACCGGCCAAGGGCCGGGGAGCGGTCAGACGCATAGCTTCAGCCCTTGCAAAGATCAGCGGTCTTGCTGCCATCCGGGAGATCGCGTTTGGTGTAACCATATTTGCCGACCGCGGCCATCATTTCGTCAGAGCCAATATAGTCTTTCAACACAGCATTGAACGCGTCTACCGCAGCCTGTTCGCTGAGCGGGAAGGCTATGGCGGGATGTTCATTCGGTCCCGGCGGGGTATACGGGTCAGCCACCTCAATGCTGGGATCCTGCTCGGCAAGAGTCGTCGCGTTCAGACTATAGAGCGAGCCGGCAGCGGCGCGGCCGGCCTTTACAGCCTGTACGACCTCGGGCGGTCCGGCGACCTGCATAACCTTGTCGTCAGGGAAACCTAATTTCTTCGCCTGCTCGACTGCGGTGGTACCCGTCATGATGGCCAGGGTAAGCCCCTTCTTCTGAGCGTCATGGAGGGAATGCAGCGCTTCCGGATTGCCCTTCGGCACGATCATCGAATCATTGCTCGATGCGATCGGTTCGCTGAACAGGACGTTGCGGCACCGCTCCGGCTTAATCCACATGCCGCCCGTGATGATGTCAAAGCGACCAGCCTGGAGGCCCGGGACAAGGGAACCCCAATCGGTTACGACCGGCTCGATTTTGGTCGTTCCCATCTTTCTCAGAACGTCCAGTGTCATCACATTGACCAGGCCAAGCGGCTCGTTGTTCGCACCAGGATAGGCACTGGGAGGCTCATTGGTGAAGCCAAGACGGATCGTTTCTCCGTTCTTAATCTTATCGAGCAGCGACTCCGCCGAGGCCGAACCGGCAAAGGACGAGATTGTCATCGCCGCCAGGCCGAGCGCGGCAATCCTCTTCAAGATTGCAGCCTTAAAGCATTCGTCGAGTTTCCACTTGACCACTGGTTAGTCCTCCGTTTTCGCATCGCCGATGGTCTCCCGATATGCCTCGGGAAAAGACCATTGCATCATTTGTTGAGCTTGTAGTCCGGCGGTTCCCATCATCGTGTGAGCTGCAGGGTCCCCACTTAGGTATAGATTCCTCCAGTCGATCCTTTGCTACGCCACTTGTGCATGCTTCGTGAGCGTAGCAGCGCAGCTGTGGTGCTTTGTGCGAGAAATGCAAGTTATTCGCAGAAATTCGGTGATTTTTGGGTGCATACGCACATTTCCGTCATCCCCGTGGTTCGTTGGAAGTGAACAATCGCGAGCTGTGGTATGGCCAACTGAGGCACACCACGTCTTGCATGACTCCTGCCCTGCCCGGTTGGATGGGCGCCACCGCCTGGGCTATGCCCTTGTTGCCATGGCAGGGCACAAGTTCGTCGTATGCGACACGCCGCTGAGAGATTCGCCTCGGAGACGCTGGCCCGAGCATTGTTCCCGTCACAGTTGATCATTCGTGCCATTGACGGATGAGTCTGTTCACGGCTTCGCTCCGGATCAACCTGGACGGAATCGCCGGCATTATTGAGCAGATGGAAATCTGAATTCCTGATCAGCTTCGCCAGGTTGATCCCTTGCTCCGGCGTCGCGGTAGGGTCGTTCTTGGACCAGATGATCAACGTCTGGGCCTGAAGCTGATCAAGGTAGGGGAAGATATACTTCTGCTGCAGCAGTGGATAACGATGCAGGTTTGTCTCGTCTTCCGGCAATCTCTGCCAGATCTCCCATTGTCCCCGAGCCGCGGCCCGCCGATAGGCTTCTCGCTCGGCGCATTCCACATCCTGCCCGTGGGCGCGGCAGCTTTTCCGCCGTGCGGTGATGTATTCCTCTTCGCTCGGCATCGGGCCGGAACAGCCGTAAGCCTGCCGGCAGGCCTCCAGCCAAGCTTCGTCACGGTCATCTCCGAACGCCGGCGACACGGAGTTAGCGGTCAGCAGGACAAGCTTAGAAACAAGATCGGGACGCACGATCGCGACCCGCGCGTCGACGAATGATCCTTCTGAATGGCCGACTAGCGTGATCTGCTTCAAACCCAGTTGTTGGAGGAAGCTAATTACATGATTCACACGACCGAGCCGGTTAATGTATTTGCAGTCAGCAGGATAATCCGTTCCCCCAAAATGGAGTTGATCAATCGCTACTACCGTAAATTGATCGGATAGCCCGTTCAGCTGCCGAACAAAGGAACTCTTAGCCTCTGCACGGAAGCCCGCCCCCTGCAGGAAAACAATCGGCCTACCAGCTCCGTTCTCGCAGTACGATGTCTCGACACCATCAACCGATACGCGATGCTTGGTGATCATCGGTTCCTCGGCAAAAGGAGGGGCATCAGGTCGGCATTGCGACATGCGAGATGGACTGCCATTGCTCACTCCTGAGCGTAGCAGCCTCACATGCCACGTTGCCGAACTATCTCGTCTGAATACCGGAAATCGGCACCCCGGAGCCTCGCGTCTTGTCACTTTGCTCTGTCGTCGCCCAGCCACTGCGGCCGGGAGCCTTTTAGGTGCATGGGTGGCATTCCCCGCAAGATTTCAACCCTTGCACAGGTCGCCGGTCTTGGTGCCGTCCGGCAGATTGATTTTGGTGTAGCCGTATTTTGACCGACTGCATCATTTGGTCGGAGCCGATATAAGTATTCAATACCTCGTTGAAGGCATCGACCGCCTGCTGATTGGGCAGGAAGGCGAGACTTGGGTAGCCGGCCTTCCCAGCCGGCGGGGTGAACGGATCTGCCATTTCAACGCTGTCGACCTTGTCAGCGAGCTCCTTACCGTGAAGTAGTTTAGCGACCCCGCCGCCGCGCGGCCGACCTTCACTGCCTGCAAGAATTCGGCCTGGCCGGCGACCTGCATGACACGATCCTCCGGAATGCCCGCGTCTTTGGCGGTCGTGACCGTGTCGGAACCGGCGGTGGTGACCAGCGTTAGGCCCTTATCACGAATATCGTCAAAGGAGTGCTGGTCTTTTGGGATTGCCATTCGGCATGAGCAGGGCTTCGGTGAACTTAGCAAGCGGCTCGGTGAACACCACATTGCGGCAGCGCTCCGGCAGAATGTACATGCCGCCTGGCCTAGCTCCGTCTGCCGTCTCTCAAGGTTGTGTCGGCCAATTTCTCAGCCACCATAATCGTCGGAATGTTTGTGTTCGCCCGAGGGCAAAATGGCATGACGGAAGCGTCGGCGATCCTCAAACCCAAAATACCATGAACGCGTCCCGACGGATCGGTCACAGCGCCAGGATCCGCGGCTGCCCCCATCCTGCAGGTCGACGTCGGATGCCAACTTGGGATGACGTTCTGGCGAATATACCGATCCAGATGTTTCTCGTCGTTGACGAGATCGGAAATGCTATCCCCATCCGTTATGACGCGCCTAATCAGCCCACGGCGCAGCCGCGGCGACGCGTCCATGAGCAGCGCCAGAAATGACGTGAGTGCATAGTTTGTGCTTGTGACCTTGCTCACCAGCTTCGCTCGCGCATTCAACGCTGACGGAAACGGGTCCAGCGCCACAGAGGACAGCGAATCTTGCTGCAGCAGGCGGACTATGAAGCGAAAGCCCTGCTTGAGGCGCTCGGCGTCCCGCTTGTCGCTCAACCAGTTGAAATCGACCTCCGGCTCTATTTTATGCGAACTACCCTTGAGCGCCACAGTTCCCGTCGAGTAGCTGCGATTGACCCACACGGCGAGAGTGCCGAGGCGCCTCCCCAGCGGGTGCCAGGATGATTTGGCAACAGTCGATATTGCCATATCGGTCGACGGGCAGCCTTCGTAACCCGACGAGTAGCGGGCGTGCATCTGAATATATTCGCTCACGCCGGGTGACAAGCGATCGGCCGGCTTCAAATAGGCCGAAACGCAAATCGTGGGGTGTTCCTGAAGATTCTGGCCCACACCTTTCAAATCTGCAACGATAGGGATTCCGAATTGTACTAATTCCTTCGCGGGGCCGATCCCGGAGCGCATCAATATGGCGGGTGAATGGAGTGCTCCTGCGCACAGGATAACGCAAGAAGCGCTATACGATTGCACGCCCGATTTGTTCTCCGTCTCGACCCCCGTTACCGTTGTTCCCAAAAAGGTCAGCCGCGCAACTGTCGTTTCGGATAAAATCGTTAGATTGCGGCGAGAGCGGACGGTTTCGGGTAAGTACGCCATCGCGGAGGAGACCCGATGACCATTGCGGTTGGTCAATGGGACAACTGAATAGCCATCACCGAATGCACCATTGAAGTCTGGCCTGAAATGAAGCCCCAAAGCATCGTAAGCATCGGAGATTGCCCGGATGAAGCCCGACCAGTCTGATTGGCGCACACGTTTGATTGGCAAGGGGCCGTTCGTGCCATGAAATTCCCCGCCGAAATCCAAATCGCATTCTAGACGACGGAAGTAGGGCAGCACGTCTTCCCAACCCCAGCCCGTTGCACCGCTTGAGGCCCACTCATCGTAATCTCCGGGCCCGCCGCGGTTGGCGACTTGGGCATTGATGCTGGAGCCGCCACCCATGACGCGCGCCTGTTCGTAATGGACAGGCTTGCGGCCACCTCGCACCGTTGTCGCGTGGAGTGACTGCCATCGATAACCGGGATTAAGGTAAGCACGCGTTGGGTCGCCATCCTGGATGTCGTCAGGAATGGCATTCGGCGGCGTATCAGGGCCAGCTTCAATGAGCAGCACGCGAGCGCCATAGGCGGAGAGCCTGCTCGCCATCACGCATCCAGAGGAGCCACCACCCACGACGATATAATCGAAAACCACGCAAACTCGCAAATGTCTGAGTCGGGCAAAAATCTAGCAGACGGCGAGCAAGCAAAAACGCGCAATTATCTTGCAGGACGCAGGAAATCAGCGCATTCTTAAGAGATTCGCATTATGGCGGCCTCCCAACGGGGCGGAACGTTTAAACATGACCTTGCCAGCAGTCCATCAGGGCTGAAGGCGATGCCGGAGCGTCGTGACTTAAGTGGACAAAGCGCATCGCGACTGAAGGGGACAAACCTATCGCGAGATACATCAGAATGCAGCCCGGTAGGTCCAGAAGTGCTTTTGCAGCATCGCGCTGACGAGGCCGTTGTAAGGAGCAGAATGATGCTTCGCCTTGCGCTCCATCGCCGCTTTAGCGGTACGAAAACTCCCGTCCCAATCATGGCCGGCGGGCAAGGCGGCTGACCCTTGCGCCAGTCATCGGTGAATCGGATCAACCAGTTGTTGAATGCGCGTAAGATTGCGCGTTCTATACATCGATTGGCACCGCCAAGGTTACCTTCGTGCGATCCATCACAATCATCGTGCTGTAATTTCTAACAGCCGGGCTATCAAAGAAGAAACGCCTCGAGAATGCGTCGTACTCTGCCAAGTCACGCACGGAGAGAAGGAGAACGAAATCGGCGTTACCGGTGACCGCATACGCGCTCATTACTTCAGGCGCCTTCTGTAGAGACTGCTTGAAGCGATCGATGACGTCGGAACGATAGCGCTCAATGTCGACCAAGACCAGCATCATCAGGGACCTGCCCACCGCCTCAGGCGACACGATTGCAACATCAGCCTCAATTACGCCAATTTGTCGCAACTGCTTCAATCGCCGCTGACAGGCCGTGGGCGATATACCGGCCAGTTGGCCCAATTCTTCCGTTGTTTGGCGATTGTTGCGCTGAACAGCGCTTAAGATTTTCAGATCTATCCGATCCAATTCCATGGTCATTCTCCGGAATAGCTGCAATTTGCGCAGAAAAACTGCGATATGCACTCGACTGTAGCCTCAACCCCGCGCAGACGGAAGCCCAAACGATCAGGCCAGGCATGGGACCAAAGTCGGCTATCGTCCTCGACGTCAGTTATAGCCATTGGCCGAAGAGTGCTGTCCACCATCGCCCAACTGACAATGGCAGCCGACGGTCAAAAGCCGAGGCCTTGCGCCCAGTTCGGCCGAGGAAACGTCTCGGAACTTAAACGCTAAGCCGACTGGACGATGATGATAGGGGGGACCTCTATTTCCGCGCTTCGGCTTCCATTCGTTGGCTCACGCTGCCAAGAGTCTCATCTGTGTATAGGGAATCGAGCGCTAGGTTCGCCTGCCCCGGTTGCTGCATCAAATGCAGCCGTCTTGAGGTGGTTGGGAAAAATCGTCACCGCAGCCACACAAACCGCCGGCCTTATGCAACCTGCCGGCAATTTCGCATAATTACTGCATCCCGCCGCTCAGAATTTGCGCAAGGCGCCCAATGTAGCGCGCTATTGTCTCACAACGGCACCTACACGCCACTTCATAAAGCAGAAGAGGCCTGGCTTTGCAGGCTTCAGATTGAGGAGTTCGCCTATGAGCAAGCAATTCGCACCTGAAATGGATGCAGGTCTCGCGGTTTTCAATCGCCTGGAGTCTGAGGTGCGCAGCTACGTCCGCGCCTTCCCCGCCCTATTCGATCGCGGAGTCGGGACCACTCTCATCGCTGCAGACGGTCGGGAATATCTCGACTTTTTCGCCGGTGCAGGCGTTTTGAATTATGGGCACAACAACCCCGTCATCAAGAAGGCGCTGCTGGATTATATCGAGCGCGACGGAATTGTGCATGGGCTGGACCTTGCCACGACGGCCAAGAAAGCCTTCATCGAAGCTTTCGAGCGATACATTCTCAAGCCTCGTGGTCTGACATACAAATTACAGTTTCCCGGCCCCACAGGTACGAACGCGGTCGAAGCGAGTCTAAAACTGGCTCGCCAGGTGACCGGGAGATCGAACATCGTCTCGTTTACCAACTCGTTCCATGGGGAAAGCGCTGGAGCATTGGCAGCGATGGGAAACAAGGAGCACCGGGCCGCTGCCGGGTTTCCCCTCGCCCATGTGACATCGTTGCCATACGAAGGCTACCTGGGGGCGTCAGTTGACACAATCGATTACTTCGAAAAGCTTCTCAATGACCCCAACAGTGGCCTCGACAAACCTGCCGCGGTGATCCTGGAAGGGATCCAAGGTGAAGGCGGCATCAATGCTGCGAGCGTTACTTGGCTGCAACGGCTGCGCGAGCTAACGTCGCGGCACGGAATCTTGATGATCCTCGATGACATCCAGGCCGGGGTCGGTCGCGCGGGCAGTTTCTTCAGTTTCGAAGCGGCTGCAATTGTGCCGGACATCGTTACCCTGTCCAAATCTTTGTCGGCGATCGGAACCCCAATGGCCCTTATTCTCATCAAGCCTGAACTTGATGTCTGGGCCCCGGGCGCACACACCGGGACCTTCAGAGGCAACAACTATGCTTTCGTCACTGCTCGTGCGGCCCTCGAAGCTTACTGGTCCGACTCCAAGTTCGAGGATGAGATCGCTCGCAAGTCTGCGATCTTGGTCCAAGAACTCAACGCGATTACCGAGGAATTCCCCACCCTCGGCCTGAGCGTGCGAGGCCGCGGTCTGATGTACGGACTCGTTTCACCGAAGCACCACTCCTTGCCAGGTCTGGTCTCCCAGGAGGCTTTTCGTCGGGGCTTGGTGATCGAGATCGCCGGCTCATACGGTGAGGTGCTTAAGTTCATGACTGCCCTCACCATCGCCGAGGCTGACCTTCGGCGTGGTCTGTCCATCATTCGCGACAGCATTGGCGCAGTAGCGACTACCCTCGACGGTGGAGGCGCGGCTCGCTAGCCGACAAAGCACCGGGCCACTAGCAGGTCCAAAATCGGGCCGCTCGCAGTCACGGAACGGGAAGGCCGTTCCGTGGCATGTGGCAGTGGGCGAACTCGGAGCGGCTGAACGGCAGACTAGGGCTTTCACTGCCGGACCGATACCACGGTTGCCGTTCTTCCTGCGGCGCCGACCACTGTCGCTGCGCCAATTCGAAGAAAATCGAGCGATAAGAAAGAGGACTGGATGGCCAGCAACGACGTAGTCAAAAATTATATCGATGGCGAGTGGCGGGATTCTGTGTCCGGCACACGCATCGAGGTCGATGACCCGGCGAGCGCCGAAACGATTGCTGTCGTAGCTGAAGCAGGACCCCAAGACATCGAGCTTGCCGTTACTGCTGCTCACCGCGTTTTTCGCGACCGCGTGCTGATAGACATGCATCCGTATGATCGCGGTCGCATGTTGTTTCGCGTTGCCGACGCCCTTGAAGCGCGTTTCGACGAGATCGCAGCCATTAACTGCGCGGAGACGGGGAAGGCATTGGAACTTGCCGATGGCGAGGTTCAGACCGCCATCAGATACCTGCGATACTATGGTGGCTTGGCCGACAAACTTGAAGGGCGCTCGATCCCGCGCGGGGCCAACCTGGTCAACTACACAGTCAGAAGTCCCTTCGGCGTGTCCGCCCAGATCGTTCCGTGGAATGGTCCACTTGAACTGACGGCCCGCTCGCTGGCCTGCGCCATCGCAACCGGCAACTCAGTCGTGGTGAAGTCGCCGGAACTAGCTCCCCTTTCCGGAGTTGAACTTGCGCGTGCCTGTGAGACAGCGGGGCTGCCTGCCGGAGCGGTCAACGTGCTCACTGGATACGGCCAAACGGCAGGCCAGGCGCTGATCGAACATCCCGACGTTCGCCACATCGTCTTCACGGGCTCGATTACTACTGGGCGGACGGTGCTCAAGACGGCAGCGGATCGGATCGTGCCCTGCATAATGGAACTGGGCGGAAAGTCGGCTGCAGTTGTGTATTCCGATGCCGACCTCGACTGCGTTGTGGAAGCGGTACGCGTCGGGACCTTTCTGAATGCAGGCCAGAATTGCAACAACCTTACACGTCTTATTGTGGAACGTTCTATTGCAGACAAACTGGTGGAAAGAGTGAGGGTCTGCGTCGAAGGACTGTCGGTCGGTCCAGGACGCGAAAACTGCGACATCACCCCGTTGATCTCCCGAAACCAACGACAAGGAGTTGAGCGGGCCTGCCAGACGGCCCTCTCGCAGGGCGCGCGACTCGTAACCGGCGGGACTGCGCTTTCGGAGCGGAGCGGTTACTTTATGGCGGCCACGGTGTTTGCCGATGTCGCGCGAGACAGCAATCTCTTCCAGCAAGAAGTATTCGGTCCTGTTCTTGCCGTTACCACGTTCGATAATCCGGGAATGGCCGTCAATCTCGCGAACGACACCGTTCACGGTCTGGCAGCGGGCGTGTTCACGCGGGATATTGACCGGGCCCTCTGGACCGCCGACCGCCTTTGGGCCGGTCAAGTGTACGTGAATGGGTGGTATGTGGGCGGGGTGGAAACACCGTTCGGTGGGATAAACCAGTCCGGCTACGGCAGGGAGAAGGGTCAGGAAGCGCTGGACGGCTACGTTCAGACGAGAAACGTTGGTATCCGCCTCTCGCAGCCACCATCTGGAAATTGAACGCTTGCTGATCCCTACCGACGGCGCGGCTGTCGGGCGATGCAGGATTCAATGACCTCGACCAAATCGAAATAAGCCCGGCGAGAGAATCCGTATCGGAGGTCATCGAGAACAACTCTAATCATAGGATTTTTGGCTGCGGACGGGCTTTACCCACCACGGACATGTAGGAGCGCATTGCCTAGCCCGCTGCGTGGGTCGCATGGGTCAGGAGAGGATCACAGTGCTTCAGAGACAATTGAGATTCGCAGAGCTGCCGCCGAAGATTTCGACAAGTTGGCAATGTTGAACCGCGAGTTGATCGAGGCCGAGAAGCATCGAAACCCCGATGACGGTTTCAGAACTCAAGGAGCGGTTTATTCAGTTGGTGAATCGCGAAATTTGGATGGTCGACCTCTTCAGCCAGAACGGCGAGATTGTGGGCCTCGCCACTCATCGTTTGGAGCCAGACAATGCGGAGCCGAGTGGGCAACGCGTCTTTTTGAGGCAATTCTACGTCAGCTGCCAACACCGACGTTCGGAGATTGGCTGCAGGACCCTTGAGCTGCTTATTCGGTCTCGTTTCCACAACAAATCAAGGATTTTCCTCGACGTGCTGGAGACCAATCCTGGCCGCAAGACCTTCTGGTCTCACACCGGTTTTGTCGCCTACAGCACGCTCATGGAGCGTCTCGTTGAAAAAGCGGACACCAAATAACCTGCGGTGCTGGGAATTAATTTGGGGATCGGATTGTCTGGCATTTGCGTGCGTCGCGCAAAAACACGAGAATAGAATCGAGCCGGTCGTAACCGAATGGGGCTCACTTGTCCCCGGCCTGCAGGCTAGCCGCTTCGACTTCATCACGGCCGGCATGTGGATCAAGCCGGAGCGCTGCCGCAACGTGCTGTTCAGCGAACCGATCGCTACGGAGAGAGGCGCACTGCTGGTGCCTAAGGGCAACCCGGAAGGGCTGCATTCTTATGAGGATGTGCGTGACAAGGGACTCACCTTCGTCAGTGATACAGGCTACACCGCGGTCCAGGACGCGAAAAAGTCAGGCATCGCCGACGACAAAATCATGCAGGTCGCCGGACCGCCGGCGGACAGGCTGTCGCGCCGCCGCCGGTGCCCTCGACTACTTTACAGCGACTGGACTTGTTAAGAAGGACCACAGCCTTGAGCTGGCCGATTCGTTCATCGCGCCAGCCAACTATCCTGCTATCGCCTTCGAGCTCAACGAGCAGGCTGCGGTCGACGCGTTCAATGCCGTATGCAGGACTATGTTGGCTCTGGCGAAATGATGGCAGTATTCGGCAAATACGGCTACGGCAAAGACAACCTGCGGACGGCAGCAAGACCGCTGACCTCTGCAGAGGCTGAAGGCAATGTGCCTTAACACGTCCCCGGTCATGGCGGGGACGTGTTCAGTGGGCAAGCGTCTGTGAGGCGATTTCAGGTCCACCGTGGCGGTGCTCACAAGACGCGCCTCATTGCCTGAAACAAACACATCTACACTTCATCGGGTGCGCACATGTGAGCGTCGCGGCCCACAATACGACGGCCAATATGCGGGCTGGCTCACCTGCCACATCAGGCAACTGCGCAAGCAAATCCCCTGACGTGTGCCGGAACGAGAAGCAGGAGAATACTGTGGAAATCAGAGTTGTACGCCCGGGCGACCTTTCTCAATTGCGCAAGATTTGTGACGAACACATCGACTTGGAAGGGGTGACAATAGCGGACCAGGACCTGAGTCCTTATTGGAACTCGGCGTTTTTTGGAACACCTGCCCAGTTGTTCGGTTGGGTTTGTGATGAAGGAGGGTGTGTGCTGACAGTTCTGCAAATTCGCTGAGAGAGGGCGGTCATGGCAGGCTGGTGATTGTTCACGTCACCGATTCCCGCGAAGGAACGCCACCATGACCAAGATTGAAAGTAAGACCGGCAGCGCTGCCATCAAAGACATTCTGCTTTCGGACCCGGACGGACTTCACGAAGTGATCCGTGCGGTGATGCAGGAGGTACTCGAGGCCGAGATGGACGAGGCGCTGGGGGCTTCGAAGAGCGAGCGCACACCTGAGCGGCTCGGCTACCGCTCGGGTTATTACGGCCGCACCCTTGTCACGCGGGTCGGCAAGCTTGAGCTGCGGGTTCCGCAGGACCGGGCCGGCCGCTTCTCGACCGAGCTTCTCGAGCGTTACCAGCGTTCGGAGCGGGCCTTGGTGGCGACGCTTGCGGAGATGTATGTGCAGGGCGTGTCGACCCGCAAGGTCAAGGCGATCACGGAAGAGCTGTGCGGCCATGCGTTCTCGGCCTCGTCGATCTCGGCCATCAACAAGCGGCTGGACGAGAGCCTCGCTGCCTTTGCCAGGCGCCCCCTTCAAGAGCCGTTTCCTTACCTCATCCTCGATGCGCGCTAAGAGAAGGTGCGTGAGGCCGGCGTCGTCATGAGCCAGGCGGTGCTGATCGCTGTCGGCATCGACTGGGACGGCCGGCGCCAGATCCTGGCCGTCGAGATGGCCAATCGCGAAAGCCGCTCGGCCTGGAGGGATTTCCTCGTCGCGCTGAAGGCGCGCAGCCCCAAGGGCGTCGAGCTGGTTGTCTCCGCCAATCATGCCGGCCTGGTCGCGGCGATCGGCGAGGTGATCCCCGAAGCCGCCTGGCAGCGCTGCTACGTCCACTTCCTCAGGAACGCGCTCGATCACCTGCCGAGAAAGCACGGCGCCGACTGCCTGCAGGACTTGCGCTGGCTCTAATGACCGGCGCGATCTCGCCGAGGCCAAGGCCGATCTCGCCGCATGGCTGTCCAAATGGTCGGGCCGCTATCCGCGACTGACGAGTTGGGTGGAGGAGACCATCGAGCGCACGCTGACCTTCTTTTGCCTGCCGCGCCAGCATCACAAGCATCTCAAGAGCACCAACATGCTTGAACGGCACAATGAGGAAATCCGCCGGCGCACCAATGTCATGCGCATCTTCCCCAATGAAAGCTGCCTGCGCCTCGTCAGGGCGCTGGCTGCGAGACCAACGAGAACTGGATGGAGGCCAACCGCTACATCAACATGGACGATCTGCGCGAGCACAAGAAGCTCGCTCTACGCCAAGCCGCATGACCAGCATCGTGGCCGCCCCATTTTGCAGAACTTGACGCACACAACCTGAAGGAGGTAAGCGTCATGACAACTCTTAGAGGATACATGACCGCGTCGATCCGGCTTTTCCTTGTTGGTCAGGGGCGATCCTCGGGTACGCCTCCGGCGAGGGCCGCCTTGCGCGATCATGGCACGGTAGCGAGGCTGGGCTCTTAAGGTCGTCCTTAGGAGCGTAAGCCCCGCGACCATCCCATCGCTGAAAACAAACCCTTGATCAGCGGGCGCCCGACGGACCGCCTCTGTCGTCGTGGCGCTCCCATGAAGAACCTGGCCCATAGTGCATCCTTTGATTCGGAAGATAAGGATGCCCCATCAAAACCTGAGATCAAACATTTAGGCAGGCCTCGACTGGGACAAGTAAAACGGCCGCATTCGAGGCATGAGGCTGCACGCGTCTAAGATCCGAACAGCCAATACCCGAGCGTCCTCGACATCCCCGCCGCCAGAAGTCAACGATGCCCAGATCGGCCGCACGACCACCAGCAGAAGGGCGCCACCTCAACCCGTCCTACACTCAACATTTTGTCGCGTCCGCGACGTGCCTTCTTGATCCGATCCGTGGTCTGCTCACCTAAATAGCTGAAAGAGATCACGCATTTCTGTTTCCGGCCTGATTAGCCAGTTTGGCACGAGGTTTGCAACTTTGTGTGCGATCCAGTTGAACGGGCCGATTGGCACAGTCACCTGAAATCACAACTAATTAAAGGAACGGAACATGTCGGAACTGTATCGGATGGCATTACCAATGGGGGACAGCCGGCCGGCAATGCCTCCGCCCACCACAACCAGCCTTCGCCTGACTGTCTCGTGCTGGCCACGCCAGAGTAATCAATTTTGTCCTAAGAACCACAATACGACAAATCGCAGAACGTCCATCCATCCATC
Organism: Mesorhizobium sp. M7A.F.Ca.CA.002.09.1.1; assembly: GCF_003998555.1. Lineage (NCBI taxonomy): Bacteria > Pseudomonadati > Pseudomonadota > Alphaproteobacteria > Hyphomicrobiales > Phyllobacteriaceae > Mesorhizobium > Mesorhizobium sp. M7A.F.Ca.CA.002.09.1.1. Next base: position 17,469 of record NZ_RZRR01000002.1, read on the forward strand.
CTGAAACCAAGACACAGCAATCGCTTGTCGACGCAGTGTCCCACCGCCGAGAGGAAATGTAGATGAGAAAATTTGTTGCCGCCAAGCTTCATGGAATAACTGTGACCGACGCGAATTTGAACTACCGGGGCTCAATAACTTTGGATCCAGATCACTGCGACGAAGCCGGCATCCTTCCAATGGAATTCGTTGAAATCTGGAATAAATCATCGGGCGCTCGAATCAGCACTTACGTGATTTATGGAGAGCGGGGTTCTCGTTGCTGCGTGCTGAACGGAGCCGCTGCTCGCACCTGTCAGGTCGGGGACGAAATAATCGTTTGCTCCTCCGCATACATCGAGGAGCATCAGATGGTGGAGATCAAGCCGCGAGTGCTGACTTTCCACCGGGATAATTCTATCTGCGACCACATGTTCTACGAGGGTGCAATAGACGACGATGGAAGGATAACGTTCTCGATTCGCGAGGGCTCTCCCGGCGATAACGCGCTAAAACTCACTCCCTAGTAGGGCCTTTCGGTGACAGCTCGTGGCGCCGGGTCCCGGTCAAGGGCGTACTCGTCCCCAGTACTCTGGTACGCGATACAGTGCATTATCCCACTCGGCCACTATTCGGTCAGTTGCCATCAAGCCCAATCGGTTCTGCCCAGATCTGGGAAGACGATTTTGCTGCGCCAAAGGCAACTTCAGCTTCAGCCAGCGGCTGCGGGTAGAGGCGACCAATTTCACGGAATGTTTGGCCTTGGATCGTTGTCTTTAAGTCTGAGGTCCACGATGGCAAAACGACCTATCGACAAAAACGCAGAGTGGAGAACAGCCAATGTCAAGGAAAGCTCTCATCCTGGTTGAAGGCCATGCAAGAGGTAATGGAATACGATACATCCACGCGGCCCGGCGTCTTGGCTTTCATCCAATTACACTATCAGTTGATCCAACACAGTACGAGTATCTTGCGGCGGAAAGAAGCGAGGCAATCCGTGTCGATACAACCAATCTTGATACCTTGATTCGCGAATGTTCCAGGCTGCGTGAGACCAATGACATCGCTGGTATCACGGGCTTCTCGGGCATCGACGAGTCGGTCTATGCAACCGTTGGCAAACTATGTCGGCATTTCGACTTACCGGGACCCAACCCCGAATTGATTGAACGATGCTGTGACAAATTCTCTCAGCGCCAGCTACTTGCGGAAGCCGGAGTTCCGATACCCGCTTATCGCATGGCGCTGAATGTGGCAGAAGTAGAAAGCGCTGTCGCGGAGATCGGCTTTCCCGTAATTGTTAAGCCGGCAATCGGCAGCGGTAGCATCGGTGTCCGATTGTGCCGCAACGCCGATGAGTTAGCTGACCACACGACCTATCTGTTGGGTGGGAAGCACATCTGGCCGTCTTCGCCGAGGATATTGGTTGAGGAATTCGCGCGCGGCCCTTTTTATAGCGTGGAGATAATGGGCAATGAGGTTATTGGGATTGTCGCCGTTGATTTCGGCCCCCCACCGCATTTCGTCTTCCGTGAAACGACCTTCCCGGCCCCGCTTGCGGAAGACGATCATGACCGTATCGTTGATGTTTCGCTGAGGTGCTTGCAAGCTCTTGGCCTTAATTGGGGGCCAACGAACATCGAGCTCCGGTTGACTAATCATGGCCCGGTTGTAATCGAAGTGAATCCGCGTCTTGCTGGTGCGCTTGAGCCTGAACTGGTCCAACTGGCGAGCGGTGTCGATCTGGTCACCGAGCACATCAAGCTTGTCGTCGGCGAGGAATGGGATTTGCGCAGAAGGCATTTGCAGACCGCAGCCGCGCGGTTCCTAGTTGCTGATTGCGACGGCACCCTCGATTGGATCGATGGCGGCAGTCAGGCGATCGCGGTACCAGGTGTCGCTGAAATCAAATTGTATGTTGAACCCAACGCGCCGATCTTCAGGAAAGGCGATTTTCGAGACTGGATAGGACATGTCGTCGCCGTTTCACCCAGCCTTGCTCAGACCGAAGCGATACTCCAACGAGCTGTCGACTTAATCGCTTGGTCTATCACACCGCCGTCGGGCGAACAGGAGCGATCTGCAGCCCCACGACTCCCCCCCAACTGAGAGGTGATCCGTCGCCAGCATAAGAACTCTTACCCGCAATAGCTCGCCTTGTTGTCAAAAGCATAGCTGGAGTTCAAACTTATGAATATATCCAAGGGACCCCAGGCATTCCCTAGAAGTGAATACCTTCGCCGGCTCGGCTCGGTGAAGTTCGAAATGGGTCGGTGCGATATCGACGCGCTCGTCGTTTCCGACCAACATAACATTACCTATCTCACGGGGTACACCGCGCTATCAGCCTATGTTCCTCAGGCCGTTGTGGTTTCGATACGAGAAGAGGAACCGACGTTCATTCTGCGCCGCTGTGATGCGCCGGCAGCCATTCATCAATGTTTTATGGAGCGCGACAAAATCGTCGCATACCCCGAAGCGTATATTGGAAATCCTGACAAGGATGGCTATGACGCGGTAGTCGATTACTTGGAGGACGTCGGCCTCGCGAGTCGAGGCATAGGAATCGAGCTATGCTGCCTTCCATCGCAATCGGCGAAAAAGTTTAGGATGCGCCTGCCTGGTGCCACGATCGTCGATGCTACTAAGGCGGTCACTTGGAAAAGGCTCATCAAGTCAGATCTCGAGATAGCTGTAATGCGGGAGGCGGCGGCAATCTCAGACGCCGCGATTCGACGCGCTGCTGAGGTAATACGCCCCGGGGTGCGTGAAGCAGACGCGTGCGCGGAAATTGTGGCAACGTTGGTGCGCGGCGCAAACGGTAAGCCAGGAAGCGGGATCGAGGGAATAAGTTTGTGTTCATCACCGCGAACGGGAACGTGCCACATTCCGTGGAGCGAGGACGTTTTTCGCTATGGATCGCAGGTGAATCTCGAAATCGGCGGTGCGCGATATGGTTACTGTGCTGGGCTTATGCGCACTTACACGATCGGCTCACCCTCCGATCGTCTACGTCGCGTGCATGAGATCCAAGTCGCCGGCCTTGAGGTCGCTCTTGATGCGATACGGCCAGGAGCGACTTGCAGCGATGTTGCCAACGCCTTCAATCGCAGCATCGAGAAGCGGGGCCTCAAAAAGGAGACGCGTTGCGGCTATGCACACGGCATTGGTTGGTTGGAGCCGACCGCAAGCCTTAAGGATGGCGATATGACAGAGTTGCTACCAAACATGACCTTTCACCTGATGTTAGGTAATTGGATCGAGGAGGATTTTGGATACGTCATCAGCGAAACGTTCCGTGTCACAGACTCCGGCGTCGAGGTACTGACCACTGCTCCCCGGAAGATTTTTGAGATCTAAATTAGAATATGGCTTGTCATAACGACAGCGCGGACGTCCGGAATAGATCTTGCCGGTCGACGAGATGTCGCCTACCTTGTTGAAGTGCGGACGGCGAGCGGCGGTCGGCATGCGGGGCCGATCCGTGTCGAGGCGAAGCCGAACGCACGCTGGTCGCTGTACGACCAGTTCTCCTGCGGCCGATCAACTCGTCGACGACGTGACGCGCGAATGCCTTACGCGATTCCGGACACAGATCTCTGGTCGCCGCGTTGCTCGCGAACTGACGACCTGATCGCCCAGCGCGGCAAGCCCGGCATGATCGTCGCAGACCACCGCACGGAGTTTACCTCGAACACGGTCCTTGCCTGATCAATGGATCATCGCGCCGAAAATACATTCCGCTGCAAGCCCATGTGCGCAACATAAATGGCTGCACCTCTAGTCTACTCGCCACTGTTTAAAAGACTGGGGCAGGTCAATGCGCTTTCGTTACGACCTCAGAGCAAGTCTACAGGTCATAGTAGTAGGTAAGGTATGGACTCAATTTACCGATCTTGTCATAGAGCGCCCGCGCATGATAATTTGATCTGTCCGTATTCCAATAGATTCTCAGCCAGCCTTGGTCGCGACCGTAGGAGGCCAGATTCGTGAGCATGGCTTGGCCAATCCCCTGGCGCCGCGAAGACTCGTCGACATAGAGATCTGCGAGAAAACAGACCGGACGATCGCTAAGAGTATACGGGTGAATGACAAAGGTAGCAAAACCTATGGTAACGCCAGTTGCTGAGACCGCGATCAGCGCGTTAATCGGTTCGTCTGGGCGCTCGATGCGCCGCCAGATCCTATCTGTCGCCTGTTCTGATGAATTGAGACCTTGGTCGGCGCAATATGCGTACCAAAGGGACCGCCATGCATCGCGGTCGGCAGTGCCTGCGAGACGAATCTCCATGAGGGGCGGGCTCCGGCTGAGAATGGGCTCCAGGGCGCGAGGTGTTCGGCCTGAAAGGTTGACGGCTTGCGATAACTGCCACCGGCCCGCAAGACGTGCAGCACGCGACCGCCGGGTGTTATAAGATCTTTCCGCCTGTGACGGCGTCGTGGTCGCGCTGGAACTGGTTCCCGGGAGCTCGGTTCGCGATACGTCAAGCGCGAGTTGGGCGAGCGTTATCATGGGATCAAGTTCCCTCAGGTTTTCCCGCAGCACGTTTGCGACAGCGGTGCAGATCTAGTGCGATCTTTCCCTGCGACCACACGATGCAAACAATCTGACACCATAGGTGCATTCATCCCGAAGCGGGCTTCCGACCGCCGCGCTACACGCGCGACGGCGGGACAATCTAGCGGATGCGAGAGTTCTTCCAGCTTACCACGGAGATCTGCACCGCGTCGGCGCCATAATTGCGCATGCTTTAGAAAAGCAGACAATCATTGCAGTTCGCGCGCGCGTCCGGCGCCATTCCCAGTCACCCATATTGACTCAACGTTGCGCAGCATCATTTCTACAACACTAACTTGCTGCCCTTGTCGCGAAGTCAGGCGAGCGTCGATCTCGGGATAAATAAAGAAGGGCAGCGAAATTCGATCAGTCGGACCACTATGCACGACCTGGTGGGGCGTACTCTTGAAGCGGCCGTCGCTCAAGACCTGAAGGAGGTCGCCCAGATTGACTACGAGACTATCGGGCAGGCTCGGCACCGGCATCCATCGACCGCGGAACCACACCTGCAAGGAACGCAGGGGGAGTTCCTCTTGCAGCAGCAGCGTGAAGAAGCCATGATCCGTGTGCTTTGCGCAAGTGCCGCCGCGAGCTGGATACCGTATCACGCGTTGCCCAAGCGTCGGCGTGCTGAAATGGCGTTGGAACCATGCCTCTTCCATACCTATCAGGTCCGCCAGCGCATCCCCGATCTGGGGGACAATCCCGGCGAGCACGGTAGCCTGCAAAGCAAGCAGGTTTCTTGCGAAGCCAGGAGCCAAGGCTTCATCCGGAAGGCGCGTGCGGCCGGAGAACGGACGCCGGTCGCCTTCGTTCTCAATTCCGAGGTCGAATACCTCCTTTGGATCGAAGCCGGCCTCAGGATGTAGCATTTCGCCGTGTAAAGGACTGTATCCACGGGCGGCAGTGGGGTACACGTCCTGAAAGGCGTGCCCGTAGCGTTCCTTAACCGACTGTGGCAATGCGAAGAATCGCCGGGAAGCCTCAATGGCTTGCGCGATCTGTTCCCCGGGGATGCCGTGCTCGACAAGGTAGAAGAACCCGTATTCCTGGCATGCCATTTGCAGGCGCTGGCGCTCGTCACGTCGCGTTGCATCGTCTCTCAATTTCGAAAGTGAAATTTTCGGCAGCGTGGTCATAGTCAATCCCCTTTTTGGGCGCTTAAGTTGATTAGTGTTTGCCGCGGCTCTCAAAGTCGACAGTTCCTTGGATGTGGGCAACGCGCCGTCTCTTCCAATAATAACGAAAGTCGACATGATGTCCCATTCTAAGGCTAAGCCGATGGCTGGGCGGTGATTCCGTCTTAGCAATTGATCTCTAGCGCTTCCTGGTGAAGATAACAACGATTTGTATGTTAATATAGTTGTATATATTGTTACATCCGTCGCGGTTAGTTTAACATTATCACGGCCAAGATACTAAGAGCGATTTACAATTCTGAATTGCTTTATGACTTCCAGGCTCAATCCAGACCAGCGCCGACCTCCGGGTTTCATGGCAGGATCGGCCATCTCGAAGAGCTCTATGACGCGAGGTATCGCCAGCTACCTGAGCTCGTCCATCACACACGCCGTCCCGGACGATGGCCGAATGGCAGAAACCGACCGCTCGAAATTTTCCTATCCCATAGTCTTTTTCGACGCTATCCGGGTCGAGCGGTCAAGCTCAGGGACGAAGACTTCGTTCGCAAAAAAGCCATCTACATCGGGTTCGGCGTTCTGCCTGGCGGCACCAAGGAGCACATGAGCTGAGGAAGCGCTTGTCGACGTTATCCGCCGTCTCGACGAGACGACTAGCCGAGCAGCAAAGCAGGCAGCGATTTAGCTCCGTCTGCCGTCTCTCAAGGTTGTGTCGGCCAATTTCTCAGCCACCATAATCGTCGGAATGTTTGTGTTCGCCCGAGGGCAAAATGGCATGACGGAAGCGTCGGCGATCCTCAAACCCAAAATACCATGAACGCGTCCCGACGGATCGGTCACAGCGCCAGGATCCGCGGCTGCCCCCATCCTGCAGGTCGACGTCGGATGCCAACTTGGGATGACGTTCTGGCGAATATACCGATCCAGATGTTTCTCGTCGTTGACGAGATCGGAAATGCTATCCCCATCCGTTATGACGCGCCTAATCAGCCCACGGCGCAGCCGCGGCGACGCGTCCATGAGCAGCGCCAGAAATGACGTGAGTGCATAGTTTGTGCTTGTGACCTTGCTCACCAGCTTCGCTCGCGCATTCAACGCTGACGGAAACGGGTCCAGCGCCACAGAGGACAGCGAATCTTGCTGCAGCAGGCGGACTATGAAGCGAAAGCCCTGCTTGAGGCGCTCGGCGTCCCGCTTGTCGCTCAACCAGTTGAAATCGACCTCCGGCTCTATTTTATGCGAACTACCCTTGAGCGCCACAGTTCCCGTCGAGTAGCTGCGATTGACCCACACGGCGAGAGTGCCGAGGCGCCTCCCCAGCGGGTGCCAGGATGATTTGGCAACAGTCGATATTGCCATATCGGTCGACGGGCAGCCTTCGTAACCCGACGAGTAGCGGGCGTGCATCTGAATATATTCGCTCACGCCGGGTGACAAGCGATCGGCCGGCTTCAAATAGGCCGAAACGCAAATCGTGGGGTGTTCCTGAAGATTCTGGCCCACACCTTTCAAATCTGCAACGATAGGGATTCCGAATTGTACTAATTCCTTCGCGGGGCCGATCCCGGAGCGCATCAATATGGCGGGTGAATGGAGTGCTCCTGCGCACAGGATAACGCAAGAAGCGCTATACGATTGCACGCCCGATTTGTTCTCCGTCTCGACCCCCGTTACCGTTGTTCCCAAAAAGGTCAGCCGCGCAACTGTCGTTTCGGATAAAATCGTTAGATTGCGGCGAGAGCGGACGGTTTCGGGTAAGTACGCCATCGCGGAGGAGACCCGATGACCATTGCGGTTGGTCAATGGGACAACTGAATAGCCATCACCGAATGCACCATTGAAGTCTGGCCTGAAATGAAGCCCCAAAGCATCGTAAGCATCGGAGATTGCCCGGATGAAGCCCGACCAGTCTGATTGGCGCACACGTTTGATTGGCAAGGGGCCGTTCGTGCCATGAAATTCCCCGCCGAAATCCAAATCGCATTCTAGACGACGGAAGTAGGGCAGCACGTCTTCCCAACCCCAGCCCGTTGCACCGCTTGAGGCCCACTCATCGTAATCTCCGGGCCCGCCGCGGTTGGCGACTTGGGCATTGATGCTGGAGCCGCCACCCATGACGCGCGCCTGTTCGTAATGGACAGGCTTGCGGCCACCTCGCACCGTTGTCGCGTGGAGTGACTGCCATCGATAACCGGGATTAAGGTAAGCACGCGTTGGGTCGCCATCCTGGATGTCGTCAGGAATGGCATTCGGCGGCGTATCAGGGCCAGCTTCAATGAGCAGCACGCGAGCGCCATAGGCGGAGAGCCTGCTCGCCATCACGCATCCAGAGGAGCCACCACCCACGACGATATAATCGAAAACCACGCAA
>NZ_RZRR01000002.1:25615-33678 GCF_003998555.1 Mesorhizobium sp. M7A.F.Ca.CA.002.09.1.1
GGCATTCGGCGGCGTATCAGGGCCAGCTTCAATGAGCAGCACGCGAGCGCCATAGGCGGAGAGCCTGCTCGCCATCACGCATCCAGAGGAGCCACCACCCACGACGATATAATCGAAAACCACGCAACTCCCCATCAAGGTACCAAGTGTGATGGGCTTCTTCAGCAAAGCGCTCCTCCTACCGCCTGAGATATGGTCACTTACGGCGCGGCAGCTCCACATCATGCCGTCTGTAACGGAGCGATTTGATCGCCAAATCGGTCGAGGGCATGCCCGAAGCGAGACCGAGCGACCCATCTGAACTATCTCTGAACCGACAAGCTCTCAATTCCAGGGCACATGCATCTCCGGACACGCCGGTGCGTCGGTGTGAATGATTGCAAGTTCGTAGGGCGAGAGCAGCGCTCGCCTACGGTTTCTTGCATCACCGTCTTCCGAGAAACAATGATACTAACAAGAGATAACGACGACTTTTTCGATTTTTACAGCAGTCAAGACTGTCACTTCAAAATATCGCATAACTACGTTATTGTAGACCCGGTCTCTTACATAGCGAAGGCCTACTTTCGGTGCTTTCCGAAGCGAACGCGTGTTCGTTGGGCGAATGAATGAAGTGACCTTCTCGAGCGTTAGGTTCTCGAAAGCAAACTGGATCGCTGCCCTGCCGGCCTCTGCGGCGATCCCCTTACCGGAAGACGCAAGGTGGAGGCACGATACGGTTTCCACATTAGTGGGATCTTCGGGCAGATACGGGCCACTGTACATCAATCCACAGTAGCCTGCGAATTTTCCGACTTGGCCTTCGCCTTTTACGAACACCATCCATAAGCCGAAACCATTGCTCTGCCAATGATGGATGAACTGTTGTAGTTTAGCTTTCGATTGCTCTCGGGTCGGATAGACTCCATCCCACATGGCATTTACCACAAATGGATCGCTATGAAGCTCATGTAGAAGAAGCTCGTCGCTATGCGACGGTGGCCTTAGGATTAGGCGCGGCGTTTCTAGAATGTACATGAGAAGCTCCCTTCTAGCCATAAGTTAGAGCCGCACTTACCTCCAACGCGGCCATGATCTCCTAGCATGAGCGTCAAGGCCGCAGTGCTTGATTGAAGGCGTTCGACGAGGTTTATGCTTAAGGTAGCGAGGTCTACACAAATCAAGCTTTGGGCGCCTAACCGTGTCAGTGTTGACGGCACCTGGAAAGCCGGCCCGAAGGCGATAAAAAAATTAGGCGCCTCCTTTCAGAATGGAAGCAGGCGACGCGCTGGTGAGCGGGCGCCTGATACGCGCAACATGCTGCGGCGGCGTTTACGCAAGGGGTTGCTTACCCCAAGGGGGGGGTATGGTATTGGCCCAAAACCGGCTAACTACATTGTTCATTTAAAATACGCGCCTCCTTCAAGCTTAACCTGCACTGGTCACTTTGCGAATGCCCGCCAGTGGGTTCTTCAGCGTGCCGACGGTGTGCAGGTATTCTCCCGGATCACCGAAGTCCACCATTTGCTGGTTTTTTTGTATCTGCAGTCGATTCATACATCGTCGCAGAAATTCTGGAGCGAATAGGTCATGCTGCCTGTATTTTTCGTCATATTCCGGATGTTTCGTCTGGTAGCCAAGGATGGACTCGCTTACGAGCTGCCAGAAGTGTGTCGACGGAAAATCAAGATGTTCTTCGAGTGTTACAGCCAAGTAACGAAAGAAGCAGTCGAAAACGTCGGTGAAAATGAAGTCGTGCTTCATGTCGCGATTTACTTGAATGCAGATCCTCTTAATCTCCTCCGGCACGTTGAGATCTCCGCCTAGAATACGAAGCTCCTCGCCAATGTCTTTCATGATAACTCGCGTCGGAGCGTGATCTTTCATAACTAGAATTATATTTTCTCCATGTGCCATAAACGCTAGATCGTAAGCATAAAAGCAGTGGAGAAGCGGCGCCAGATAAGATTCAAAATAGCGGCGTAGCCAAGCGGCGGCGTCTAACCCCGAGGCATTGATGAGGGCTGTCACGAGTGCTTCACCATTGTAATCGACATGAAGCAGCGACGCCATTGTCATCAGACGTTCCCCTTCTTTCAACTGCCGAAGGGGGCTTTCCCTCCACAGCGCAGAAAGCATCTGCTTGTAAGGGGAGTCCTTCTTGAGGGCGGTGTTGAAACAACGATTGCGATAGCCAATCGTCGCGACCTCGCGAAGGATGCTGAAGCCGTTGGCGGCTAAATAGGAGTCACTGTCGAGCAAATTCTTCAACCATTCGTTGATGGCGGGCGTCGCCAGCATGTGTGTCGGTGACAAGCCGCGCATAAACCCCATGTTAAGTATCGACAGCGCCGTTTTCACGTACCGTTTATGCGGATCGCTTATATTGAAAAGTGTGCGGATCGATTGCTGGGCATGATATATGTCCTTCCCCTGGCCTAGGCAGACAATGTGCCGGTTGGCGATATCCGCCGCGAAGATAGTTGAGAGCCGATTGAACCATTGCCAAGGATGCGCTGGCATATAGATGTAATCGGTCGAGTTTAGTCCCTTTTGACGCAACGCTGCGTCGAACTGTTCCAGCGCCTGTCGACCGAGTTCCTCGTGCATGAGAAGGTCGTAGTCGAGCGTTGAAATGGACTTAAACGTTGCCATTTCTTTATGGACGGCCAGCCATATGAGTCTTATCGAACTGCCCACCTCCGGCGCATAGCGACTATAGTCGAGCGCGTCAAAGCCAATGCGACCGTTATTCGCGATAAAGGTCGGGTGGCCCTCCGTCATGCCAGCCTCAACGATCTGGTAATCGGCAAAAGCCAGTTCTGCGGCGGATATCTCTGTTTTGGCCTGCTTGTACGCGCTGCCATACAGCGTGCTGCTGATCTCCTGCAGGTAAACCGGCATCATCTCTTCCTTTATGCCAAGATGGCGGCTGAACTCAATAACAAAATCAAGCGCATCCAGGGGGGCCGGCCTGCCCTCAATCCTTTTCTCCAGAGAGCCGGCGTCCACTTGCCAGTGATCTAGCAGGAGGCGCCGAGCCTGGAACCAATACTCCAACCCAGGGGTCTCGCTTTCCAGCACATACTTCCCCCAGTCGCCTTCCATTCGCTGGAGTCGAGGAGCAATTAGCAACTCGTGTGCAAATTCGCTGATTGCTTTACGGATAAGGAGCCGGTTGGCCTTTGCCCATAAATGCGGTTTCAAATGCTGCGTTACGCGTTCGGCTAGGCTTATCTCATCGTCTCGGGCTGTCATATCACTCACGATCTCAACTCCTTCAGAACGTAACGGTGTAAGGTTCGCGAACGCGCCTTACACTCGTCTCGCCAAACTTCGACGTCGCACAAAATCCGTTCTATTTTTCATCAGAAAGGATAAGAAATACCGGACCTCTTATACAAGTTAATTTCTAATGTGTTGTGTACCGTTCGTCTTCGCTCGTGATAAACCAGCAATATTACCATCTTACTTATATAATATATTAGAATACCGGTTTCACCGGCCCTGGACGTCGTCCTTCATCTTGCAACGAGCAAGAAGTGTGTATTGATTTGCACATGCCGTACTGTCGTTCGATCACGTCAAGCGGTCGGTGTCCATTGTTTGAGCTCTCCGAGTGTCCATTTTTGCTGTCCGTCTCCATACAATCGCATACGTCTAAAGCGGAATTTCCTTTGCTTGATAAGCCCAGACTGGGTAGGGGGGACTGAGTGAATGCCTACTCCGCTGAAATGCTGTCCTGCACCGCGCCAATGCTGTCGCGTACGATCGACAGACCACGGCGCAGTTCAGCCTCGGTTATGGTAAGGGCTGTCATGAACTTGAGCACCTCACCATACGAGCCAGCGATCTCGATCACCAAGCCGCGACGAAAAGCTTCCCGGGAAATGAGCCCCGGCAATGAGTGGTGCTTTGGTGATACGAGTCCATACATCAAGCCGCGGCCTCGGACATTCAGAGCAAGGCTGGGGAAGTCGTCTGCGATCGACTTGAGTTCTTGAGCCAAGATGGCTGATTTGCGAGCAATCTCATCTTCAAACTTGGAGTCGGACCAGTAAGTCTCAAGGGCCGCACGAGCAGTGACGAAAGCATAGTTGTTGCCCCTGAACGTGCCGGTGTGCGCACCCGGCGTCCAGACATCAAGTTCAGGCTTCATGAGGACAAGGGCCATAGGCGTTCCAATTGCAGACAACGACTTTGACAGGGTAACGATGTCCGGCACGATCTCAGCCGCCTCGAAACTGAAGAATTTCCCTGTGCGACCGACACCAGCCTGAATATCATCGAGGATCATCAGGATCTCGTGCCGAGAGGTCAGATCACGCAGCCGTTGCAGCCATTCAACGGTAGCAGCATTGACACCGCCTTCGCCCTGCACTGCTTCTAGGATCACCGCAGCGGGTTTGCCGAGACCACTGCTAGGATCATCGAGAAGCTTCTCGAAATACTCGATCGTGTCTGAAGCGCCGAGATAGCCCTCGTACGGCAACGATGTCACGTGCGCGAGGGGAAAGCCGACAGCATCTCGGAACTTCGTGTTTCCGGTTGCCGCCAACGCCCCAGCGCTGACTCCGTGAAACGAGTTCGTAAACGAAACGATGTTTGACCTGCCGGTCACTTGGCGAGCTAGCTTCAGAGCCGCCTCGACCGCGTTCGTACCTGTGGGGCCAGTAAATTGCAATTTATAAGACAGACCGCGGGGCTTCAAAATAAACTGCTCAAAAGCTTCGATGAAGGCCTTCTTGGCGGTCGTAGCAAGGTCGAGCCCGTGCACAATTCCGTCGCGCGCAATGTAGTCCAACAACGCCCGCGTGAAGGCTGGGTTGTTGTGCCCGTAATTCAAGGCTCCCGCGCCTCCCAAGAAGTCGATGTATTCCCGACCGTCTGTAGCTATGAGGGCAGTGCCGACGCCTCGATCGAACAGAACTGGGAACGCACGGACGTAGCTCCGCACCTCAGACTCAAGACGATCAAAGATCGCGAGGCTTACATCGTTTGTAGGAGTAAACTGCTTCTTCATAGGGCGAGTCCTGAATTGTAGCCTGCAAAGGCATCAGCCCAAACTGTCTGGCGAAGGCCATTTCAATCGGTTCGAGGTTCGGCTTGTATGACGGCAGCATGAGCAGTCACACGCCTGGCCACGCCAACTCACGGCCCAAGCCAGTCGATCGCTGCGAGGTCCAACGTCACGTCCACCAGAGAACAAGATCAGGCCGCGCAAATCCGAAAAAGCAATTCAGCACTAGGCGACGCTTTCCGTCGCCTAATTGACCGGTAACCCCGTGAACGAAGCCGCCATCGATTAGGGCGATATCCCCGGTTTTGAGCTCGAACTCGCGGCAAGGGACGGCTTCCAGATAGGCTGCCGAATAGGGATATCCAGTGGTCTCCACACCTTGCGATATCCGGTCCGCAACCGTCGGCTTGTGGCTCCAGAGCTTCAGATTGCCGCCTTCCTCAGGCATGCTGGGATAGAGGTTGAGCGCTGCGACCGTATTGTGCGCCACCGCAGAAAGCTCGTAATCATCGCCAGCACGTAAGACTTGAGCGACGTCGTCGTGGGGATCCAAGGAAAATGTGCCTGTGCCCGACCAACTGAGGCCGCGACAAACATTGGCCTGGCCGTGTTCGGAACGGGCTAGCCGCAATTCGATTCCCTGGTTGTGAAGCTCTCGCTTCAACGCCCTGAATACTGCTCGAACCGGGTCAACCAAATTCTTAAAAAGGGCATCGACGTACGGCCGCGCGTTTTCGGCGTCTGCGAAATAGGTGGCTGCATCCTTCCTGTAGTGAGATGCGCCGACATATTGTCCGGGCACACCATCTTTACGCTCTCTGAGACCAGAGCTTCCAATAAAGTTCGTAGTGATCTCCTCGGCTACTTCGGTGCTGAAAGCTTGCTTGATGTGCAGAGCGGTGAGCTCACCTTTCAGGACCGAGATGATCTCCGCCGTGTTGATCGACCCGGTCCGTTCTTTGATCGAAACCGGCGAGATGGCTGGCACTTGAGATATCTGACTAGGCATTGTCTTGCTCCTGTAGTGCGTGTTCAAGGATGGTGATGCCACGATCGAGTTCGGCATCGGTGATGGTTATCGGTGGGAGGACTTTGATAACGTCGCGATTTGGCCCCGAGGATTCGATAAGAAGGCCATTTTCGAATGCGACATCGTGCACGCGGCCGACAACTGCCGGTGAACGGCATTTCAGGCCGGCCATCAGACCGCGGCCGCGCTTCTGTTCGATGTATCTTGGAAATTTCGCAACCAGGCGATCGAGGTGCGTTTGCAGCCTGACGGCTGTCCGCTCGACACCTGCAGTAAATTTCCTATCCGACCACATCTTGCACATGGCTCCTGCCGTCACGAAGGCGAAATTGTTGCCTCTGAAGGTCCCGCTATGTTCTCCGGGCTTCCATATGTCCAAGTCGGGTCGAATCAGAACGATGGACAACGGACTACCTGAACCGCTTAGGGACTTGGAAAGACACACAATATCCGGTTCGATTTTCGCGGACTCGAATGAGAAGAAATCGCCAGTTCGGCCCGCACCCGCCTGAATATCGTCGACGATAAAAACAATGCCGTGCGTACGGCAAATGCGCTGAATTTCCGTGAGCCAAGCTGCGGATGCGGCGTTCATGCCGCCTTCGGCCTGGATGGTCTCCAGAATGATTGCGGCAGGCTTTTCTATGCCGCTCCCCGGGTCGCTCAAAACGCTGTCGATGTAACTGGCGGAATCGAAAGCTTGGCTCGGATAGCCGTCATAGGGAACACGGATCACATCGTGGCGAGCGACGCCTCCCAGTTCCCTGGTTGAGGCCGAGCCCGACACCGCTAGAGAGCCGAGCGACATGCCGTGGAACGCATTCGTAAAGGCCATGACGCTCGAGCGGCCGGTGTATTTTCGCGCCAGCGCCAGCGCCGCTTCGTTGGCGTTCGTGCCGGTCGGCCCGGGAAACTGAATCTTGTACGAAAGGCCTCTGGGTTTCAGGATCCAATCGACGAACCCTTCAATGAAGTCACGCTTTGCCGCCGTATGCATATCAAGCGACAGAAGAATGTTCTCACCGACGAGATATTCAATCGCTGGCGCCATAATATCCGGATTGTTGTGCCCGTAGTTGAGTGCGCCGGAACCCACCAGGAAATCGATAAAGGGCTTACCCGTCTCGTCCCAGATCGTCGCCCCAAGGGCCTTCGTAAAGACGGTGGGGAACGCCCGGCAATAACGACGAACGTTAGATTCATGAGCCGTGAAAGCGTCGGTGTCCATATCAAGTCCTCTGCACATAGTCTTTCAAAGAAGAGAGCTGTTTAATGGCTAGTGGTTTGCGGCAGATGTTCGTCGCTTAACGTTGAAGCAGAATGCCGGAGGCAGCTTTGTTTGGTCTGGGTTTGGTCTGGTGATGCCGGCATCCTCATCAAATATTGTTGGGTTGCGTTGCCCTCCATTCGGATGCTTTCGAATGTGCTGCAACAGGATGGCTTCTAAAGCTTCCGCGAAAGCATCGCTACTATGGCATCAGGTAGTTGACGTACCCACCCTTCGCTGCCCATAGCGCTCCGGACAAATGAATGAGTCCAAGGAGATCAGCAGGGTCGCGTCGCCAGAGGTTGTGTCGCTCGGCGGTAGCGAAGCCGCTCGCGAGCGCGCTCCTCAATAGCGCCGTAGCGAGCGAGCGGCTTCGCGGCGGTCATCAATATTCGCCGTTCAACCTCGGGCTGCGGACACCAACCTGATTCAAGAAACTATTTGATGACCGATGACACAGCGAAAGCCACGCTCTCTTTGAGAAGAATGCGGATTCCGATCTCTTGCGCGATGACTGGCCCGAGCCGCCGGATCAAGAGGGCGGGGCCGCCGTGGACCCCCTTGACGGAAAGCCCGTTCGTAGGCCAGGCGGAAGCAACCGGGAGACGCGCTGGGGAAGGGCCGCATCGGTTTCGAGAACGTCCACGACCGCGACGGCAACCATCCCCGGCCGCAGCTGGGCTGCTGCCTTCAGGCGAGTCGAAAAGGAGATCGTCCGGGAGGGTGAAGGCGTTGACGAGGTGAGCCGTGAGTAAGCAATCAAGCTC
>NZ_RZRR01000300.1:0-5746 GCF_003998555.1 Mesorhizobium sp. M7A.F.Ca.CA.002.09.1.1
CTTGCGCCGTGGACGCCGTGCACGGAATCCTCGATGACGAAAGTGTTCGCCGGGTTGGCGTTGAGTTTCTCCGCCGCGAACAGGAACACGTCCGGCGCCGGTTTCGTTTTCGCGGTCGGTGTTTCCATCGCCGAAAAAATCCGGTCGGTGAAAAACGGCAGAAGATGCACCTTTTCCAGCATGAATTCGATCCTCTCGGAGCGTGAATTCGAGCAGACGCAGCGCGGCACGGTTACCGCGGCAACGGCCTCGCGCGCGCCATCGATGGCGCGGACGTCACTGCGCAGTTTGCGGTCGACCAATTGTTCCTCCCTGTCGATCAGAGAGGCTTGGAAGGGAATGCGGGACTTTTCCTCGACCCGCAGCATGATGTCCTTGAAGGTCAGGCCGGCATAGCTCTCCGAAATCTCCTCAGCCGATATCTCGTATCCGGCCAAGGTCAAAAGCTCGGCGTCGACGCGGGCGGCGATGATCTCGGAATCGACGAGCACGCCGTCGCAATCGAAGATGACAAGGTCTGGCTGGGGCATGGTGATCCGGACAATGGGAGGGCGAAGTGGCCTCGGAAGGCTCAGGCGGCGCGGCATACACCAACAGGGCCGCCTTCGCAAATTCGCCACACCAGTCCCTTGCCTTCACGGAATATTTACGCTGATCGGTAACCATAACCAGGAGTAAACAGTAACGCGTGCCTTGGGTGTCAGAATGTCTGCCGTGCGTCTTCTCGACGAGCTTTCCCACGCTCCCCAGCAATCCGAATGGCTGGACACGATCCTCAAGGGCGACTGCGTCGCCGCGCTAGACCGGCTGCCCGAAAAATCGATCGACGTCATCTTCGCCGATCCGCCCTACAATCTGCAGCTCGACGGCGACCTGCACCGCCCTGATCAGTCGAAGGTCGACGCCGTTGACGACGATTGGGACCAGTTCGAGAGTTTCGAGGCCTATGATGCTTTCACGCGTGCCTGGCTGCTGGCGGCGCGCCGGGTGCTGAAGCCCAACGGCACCATCTGGGTCATCGGCTCCTATCACAACATCTTCCGTGTCGGCGCCAAGATGCAGGATCTCGGCTTCTGGATCCTAAACGACGTCGTCTGGCGCAAGACCAACCCAATGCCGAATTTCCGCGGCCGCCGCTTCCAGAACGCGCATGAGACGATGATCTGGGCCACGCGCGACCAGAAGGGCAAGGGTTACACCTTCAACTACGAAGCCATGAAGGCGTCCAACGACGATATCCAGATGCGCTCCGACTGGCTGTTTCCGATCTGCACCGGCGGCGAGCGGCTGAAGAACGACAATGGCGACAAGCTGCACCCGACGCAGAAGCCGGAAGCGCTGCTTGCCCGCATCATGATGGCCTCGACCAAACCGGGCGACATCGTGCTCGATCCGTTCTTCGGCTCCGGCACCACCGGCGCGGTGGCCAAGCGCCTCGGCCGCCATTTCGTCGGCATCGAGCGCGAGCAGGCCTACATCGACGCCGCCAACGAGCGCATCGACGCGGTGCGGCCGCTGGATGGTGCCGATCTCACCGTTCTCACGGGCAAGCGCGCCGAGCCGCGCGTTGCCTTCGTCAGCCTGATCGACACCGGCCTGATGATGCCGGGTGCGACGCTCTACGATGCCAAGAAGCGCTGGGCGGCCAAGGTGCGGGCCGACGGCACGGTGGCGATCGGCGACAGCGCCGGTTCGATCCACAAGGTCGGCGCCGAAGTGCAGGGGCTGGATGCCTGCAACGGCTGGACCTTCTGGCATTATGAGCGCAGCGGTGGCCTGACCCCGATCGACGAGCTTCGCCGCATCGCGCGGCTCGGCATGGAGCGGGCAGGGGCCTGAGCCCCTGCCAATTGCTTCGAATGCCTTTGATTCAAAGGCTCAACGGATCGCGCGAAGCGATTCAAATCAGGCCTTGATTCCGAGACGTTCAAGGTCTGCTTGAAGCGTCCTTGCGTCGGTGAACAGCACCGATTGCCAGCCTGCCGCCTTGGCGCCGTCGACATTCTTCTGGCTGTCATCGATGAACAGCGTCGCGGCCGGTTCGAGGCCGAATGCGGCGACGTGGTGATCGTAGATGGCTCGGTCGGGCTTGATCTGGCGAATATCGGCCGACACCGTCACGCCGCGCGGACGATTGAGGAAATCGAAGCGCTCGCGGGCCTCGGCCAGCGTGTCGCTGGCGAAATTGGTCAGCATGGTCACGTCGTGGCCGCTCTCGATCAGACCGACCATGATGGCGACGCTGTCCTCATAGGCATGCGGCACCATCTCGTGCCAGTGGCGGCGGAAACCGCGGATGTTTTCCGCGTGATCGGGATGGTCCGCGATCAGCAGCGCCTCGGCCTCTTCCCAGGTCCGGCCGCGATCCTGCTCGATGTTCCAATCATGCGTGCAGACATTGTCGAAAAACCACTTTCTCTCTTCGGCATCCGGAATGAGGCGGCTGAACGGAATGTTGGGATCGTAGTGGATCAGCACGCGGCCGATATCGAAAACGATGTGGCGTATTTCAGTCATGGGGCCTCTTTGCACTGTGTGGCGACGGCTTTTTCGTCGCGCCGGGTATCGCAGCCTCGATTGCCTTTTTCATGACAGTCGGCAGCGCCTCGCCGGAAATCTCGTGAGCGAGCGACCAGAAATGCCCGTCTGGCGCATCACCTTTGATGTGAGCGTGAAAGACTTCGAGTTCGAGAGCGAAATGCGTGAAGACATGCGCAATGCGGCCCGCATGCCGCCAGTCGGCGGGAAACGGCGCGGCCGCTTGCGTGGTTGCCCCATCGATCCGCGCGGTCCAGCCTGTCGTCGGCACCTCGGTCATGCCGCCGAGCAAGCCCTTCTCGGCCCGTTTGCGCAGAAGGATGGCGCCGTCGGCCCGTACGGCGACAAAGGCCGCGCCGTGCCGCTGCGGCTTGTCGGCCTTGGGCAGGCGCACCGGGAAGTGCTCGGGATCGCCTGAAACGACCGCGTCGCAGTCTTCGCGCAGCGGGCACAGCATGCAGCGTGGCCGGCGTGGCGTACAGATGGTGGCGCCGAGATCCATCATCGCCTGGGCGAAGTCGCCAGGCCTTATCCCGGGCACCATGCGCTCGACATGGGCGCGGATCTCGGGCTTGGCTTCGCTGAGCGGGGTTGTGATCGAAAACAGCCGGGAGATGACACGTTCGACATTGCCGTCGACAACCGCGGCGGGGCGGTCGAAGGCAATCGCCGTGATGGCCGCCGACGTATAGGCGCCGATGCCGGGCAATTCTCTCAAACCAGTCTCCGTGTCGGGAAACCGGCCGCCACGCGCAGCCACAAGATCGGCACAGGCCTTGAGATTGCGGGCGCGGGAGTAGTAGCCGAGCCCGGCCCAGGCCTTCATCACGTCCTCCGCTGGCGTCGCGGCCAGCGCCTCGACATCGGGCCATTTCTCGACGAAAATCCGGAAATAGGCCTTCACTGCTTCGACGGTGGTCTGCTGCAGCATGACCTCGGAGAGCCAGATGCGGTAGGGATCAGGCCGCACGCCGCGTGCATGCTCACGGGGCGTGATGCGCCACGGCAATTCACGGTGATGCACATCATACCAGCCGAGCAGGCGGGATGCGATATCGTCGCTGACACCGGATGCAGCTGTGCTGCTATCTCCAGATGCAGCTATGCTGCTATCTGCGGATGTGGCTTTGCCACTATCCCAGGATGCGGTCTTGCGGGTCTGGTCTGCTGGTGCCATTGATCTTGTATTGGCCTGGCCGGTATCTGCTGGGTCGTCGCTGGAGGACGTACATGGCAGGGAGAACGCCCTACGGCAATCCCGTCCCGGTCAGCGATCTCGCGACCAGGATCCTCGATCCGGTGCTGCGCAAGCGGGCCGGCATTTCGATCGGCCTCGTCCAGTCATGGGACGAGATCGCCGGCCCACGGCTGGCCAGCCACTCGCGCCCCGAAAAAATCCAGTGGCCGCGCCGTATGCATGAGGACGATCCGTTCGAGCCGGCCGTGCTGGTCATTGCCTGCGAAGGCATGGCGGCACTTCATCTGCAGCACGAGACGGGCGAGATCATCAACCGGGTCAACGCCTTCCTCGGCTTCACCGCCATCAACCGCATCAGGATCCTGCAGAAGCCGGTGACAGCCGACAAAGGAAAGCGCAGACCGGCCCTGAGACCGCTGACCGCGGCTGAGAAGACGAAATTGTCGGGGACTGTCGGCCTGGTCGATAATGAAGGACTGCGCGCCTCGCTGGAGAAACTTGGCGCGACCATTATTGGGGAGAGAAAATCATAGGCGTCTTGAAGAAAGTCATGGATTCGTCGTCTATATCTCGCATTCGTGATCGCCCTTGTCAGGTTTCGCGATTGGATTGGGGATCGAGATGCCTTAATTCGCGCCAACTCTCGCCTTTTCGTGTCTTTGCATTGCAAAATCCAACCCTTGTCAGGTGATTCGTATGAACCGTCCCCCGTTTGGCCAAAGCTTGTCTCGCAGAAACGTCCTGTCTTCGCTGGCCGCCATTCCGGCGGTGGCCCTGCTCGCGGCCTGCAGCGACTCTGGCGAGGAGGCGAAGGCTGCGAATGTGAAGCCCGCTGAGCCGGCCGCTCCCGCAAAGCCGGCCACGCCGGCCGCCGCCACCGCGCCGGAAGCCCAGGGCACCGTGGACATGACGGAACTGATGAAGCCGGGCGCGCTGCCCGACAAGCAGCTTGGCAAGGACGACGCCAAGGTCACCATCGTCGAATACGCCTCGATGACCTGCCCGCATTGCGCGCATTTCGCCGAGACCACCTTTCCGGACCTGAAGACCAAGTACATCGACACCGGCAAGGTTCGCTACATCCTGCGCGAATTCCCGTTCGACCCGAGCGCCGAAGCCGGTTTTATGCTGGCGCGCTGCGCCAAGGATAACTATTACCCCATGGTCGACGTCCTGTTCCGGCAGCAGGCGAACTGGGTTGGCGTCCAGAATACCAAGGATGCGCTGCTGCAAATCTCGAAGCTCGCCGGTTTTACACAGGAGTCCTTCGAGGCCTGCTTGACGGACCAGAAACTTCTGGACGATGTGAGATCGGTCCAGAAGCGCGGCGCCAATGAATTCAAGGTCGACTCGACACCGACCTTCTTCATCAACGGTAAGACCTACAAGGGGGCGATGTCGATTGAGGAAATGTCGGCCATCATCGACCCTCTGCTCTGACGTCCAGTCAGCCCTGAGGCGGCGGCGCTTCGGCGTGCGCGGCTTCTCGTTGTGCTGCGAATTCCTTTCGCAAAACCACGGAAATCCGCTTAGCGGGCGGCGCGAATGAAGTTTTCGCGCCTTCGCCTCCTTGGTTTCAAATCTTTCGTCGAGCCTGGCGAGTTCGTCATCGAACGCGGCCTGACCGGCATTGTCGGGCCCAATGGCTGCGGCAAGTCGAACCTTGTCGAGGCGTTGCGCTGGGTGATGGGCGAAAGCTCCTACAAGAATATGCGCGCGTCCGGCATGGACGACGTCATCTTCTCCGGCTCGGGCACGCGTCCGGCGCGCAACACCGCCGAAGTGACGCTCTTCCTCGACAACAGCGACCGCTCGGCGCCCGCTGCCTTCAACGATGCCGACGAACTGCAGGTGTCGCGCCGCATCGAGCGCGAGGCCGGTTCGCTTTACCGTATCAACGGCAAGGAGGCCCGCGCCAAGGACGTGCAGCTTCTGTTCGCCGACCAGTCGACCGGTGCGCGTTCGCCGTCGATGGTCGGCCAGGGCCGCATCGGCGAACTGATCCAGGCC
>NZ_RZRR01000301.1:0-5739 GCF_003998555.1 Mesorhizobium sp. M7A.F.Ca.CA.002.09.1.1
GTTCGACGTCATCGAGCTCAACGAAGCCTTTGCCTCGCAAGGCATCGCCGTGCTGCGCCAGCTCGGCATTGCCGAGGACGCCGAACACGTCAACCCGAATGGCGGCGCCATCGCGCTCGGCCATCCCTTGGGCATGTCGGGCGCCCGCATATCCGGCACGGCGGCGCTGGAGCTTCGCGAGCGCGGCGGCCGGTATGCGCTTGCCACCATGTGCATCGGCGTCGGCCAGGGCATCGCGATCGCGCTGGAACGGGTCTGATCGGCAAGTCTCTCCGGCTAACTTCGAGAATCCGGTGCGGTTAAATTTGACCACGTGGACAAAAGTCCGGACCCGTTCCATAGTTCCTCGTCTGATTTTTAGAACAGCCGGCTCGACACGGCTGTCGAACAGAGGGGAATACAATGGAAAACCGAAAGAACAGATTTCAATCCGCACGCGAAGGGCTTTCGCGACGCAATGTGCTGGAGTTGGGCGCGCTTGGCCTGGCTGCGGCAATGCTGCCGGGCGCTGCCTTCGGCAAGGACAAGAAACTGAAGGTGGCGGCGATCTTCGCCACGCCGATCGAGGAGCCATGGGACAACCAGATCCATGTCGCCCTGCAGAAAGCCGAGAAGGAACTCGGCATCGAATACAAATGGTCGGAGAAGGTGCAGACCGCCGATTTCAGCCGCGTCATGCGCGAATACGCGCAAGGCGGCTACCAGCTGGTGCTGGGTGATGCCTTCGCCGCCGAGCGTGAATCGCGCCGCACCGCCAAGCAGTTCCCGAAGACCGCCTGGCTGTTCGGCTCCGGTGCCGGGCCGGCGGAACCGAATTTTGGCGTGTTCGACAACTGGATCCACGAGCCCGCCTATCTCTCCGGTATGATCGCCGGCAAGATGTCGAAGTCGGGCACGATCGGCGCCGTCGCGGCGATGGGCATTCCGGAAGTGAACCGGCTGGTCAACGCCTTCTTCGCCGGCGCCAAGGAGGTCAACCCGAACATCAAGAAGAAGGTCGCCTTCATCGGCTCTTTCTTCGATCCGCCCAAGGCCAAGGAAGCGGCGGTCGCGCAGATCGACGCCGGTGTCGACGTCATCTATGCCGAGCGCTTCGGTGTCATCGAAGCGGCGGTCGACAAGAAGATCCTTGCCATCTCCAACATGTCCGACCAATCGAGTCTCGGCCCGGATACGGTCATCACCGGCCCGGTCTGGGACATGTATCCGACGGTCGAACAGGCGATCAAGCTGGTCAAGGCCGGCGTCTTCACCGCGCAGGACTATGGCGACTTCTCGCGCATGGCCAAGGGCGGCTCGCATCTGGCGCCTTACCACAAGTTCGACAAGACGCTGCCGGCGGACGTGAAGGAGCTGGTCGAAAAGAAGAAAGCCGAGATACTCGAAGGCAATTTCCGCGTCGACGTGGACGAGAACACGCCGGTTTCGGATTGAGTTCTGGTTTGAGGGGCTGGCGCTAGGCGCCCCCCTCTGCCCTGCCGGACATCTCCCCTCAAGGGGGGAGATTAGCAGTTTCGGCGACGCGCTGTTCTTTCAAGAAAATTGGCGAAAGCCGATATGACATCCAATCTCCCCCTTGAGGGGGAGATGGCCGGCAGGCCAGAGGGGGGTGCAGCGCATTCCTCTCAATCAAAGCTGAATCGCAAAGCCCGTACGTTCAGGAGCCCCCTTGTCCGCCCCCCTCATCGAAATGCGCGGCATCACCAAACACTTCGGCGCCGTCAAGGCGAACGAGGCTGTCGACCTTAGCGTCGCGCCGGGCGAGATCCTCGGGCTGCTGGGCGAGAACGGCGCCGGCAAGACGACGCTGATGAACGTGCTGTTCGGCGCCTATGCGCCCGACGCCGGCGAGATTCTCATCCAGGGCAGGCCGGTGCGGATCACAAGTTCCGCCGATGCGCTAGCCGCCGGCATCGGCATGGTGCACCAGCATTTTCATCTGGCGCCAAGGCTGACGGTGCTGGAGAACCTGCTGATAGGCATTCCCGGCAAGACAGGGCGGATCGACCGCGCCGGCGGGCTGGCGCGGCTGGCCGAGATCGGCCGCCAGCATGGGCTGACGCTTGATCCCGATCTTCCGGTCTCGGCGCTGTCGGTCGGCGAGCAGCAGCGGCTCGAAATCGTCAAGGCACTGTTTCGCGGCGCCAGGCTCTTGATCCTCGACGAGCCGACGGCGGTGCTGGCGCCGAGCGAGGTCGACGGGCTGTTTTCGGCGTTGCGGTCGATGGCGGCGCAAGGGCTCGGCATCATTTTCATTTCGCACAAGCTCAACGAGGTGCGGGCACTGACGCATCGCTGCACAGTGCTGCGGCATGGGCGCGTCGCCGGCCGCGTCGACGATCCCGCCAACACGACATCGTCCGCAATGGCGCAACTGATGTGCGGCCATGAGATCGTGCCGCCGGCGCGGGGACAGTCGACGCCCGGTGCTGCGGTGCTGACCCTCGACGGCATTTCCACCTCGCGTCATTCGGGTACGGCGCTGCGCGACGTGTCGCTTGCCGTGCGTGCAGGCGAGATCCTCGGCATTGCCGGCGTGTCGGGCAATGGCCAGCGCGCGCTGGCGGAGGTCATCTCCGGCGTGCGCGTACCTGACGCCGGCCGGATGACGATCGCCGGCCAGAAAGTCTCACGCTTTTCGCCGCGCGAAGTGCAGGCGCTCGGTCTTGGCCGCATCCCGGAAGACCGTATGACGACGGGGCTGGTTACCAACCTGCCGCTCGCGGATTCGATGGTGTTGCCGCGCATCGGCACCGCCGCGTTCAGCAGCAAGGGCCTGCTCAAGCCGGATACGATCCGCGCCTTCGCGGAAGAGCAGATCAAGGCCTATGATATAAGGTGCCCCGGGCCGATGACCCGCGCGGGAGCGCTGTCCGGCGGCAATCTGCAGAAGGCGCTCTTGGCACGCGAACTGGCCTTCGACCCGAAGGTTCTGATCGTCTCGCAACCGACGCGCGGGCTCGATATCGGCGCGGCGCGTTTCATCCACGAAAAGTTCCTCGACATGCGGGCCAAGGGCTGCGGCATCATCGTCATCGGCGAGGATCTGGAAGAGCTGCTGGTGCTCTGCGATCGCATCGCGGTGATGTATGAGGGCCGCATTGTCGGCACGCTCGACAGCGCCGATGCAACGATCGCACAGCTCGGCCTGATGATGACCGGGGCGGAGGGGCACAGCTGATGTTTCGCCTGGAAGTCCGCACCTCTACGCCGGCCTGGTTCAACCTCGCTTTGCCGCTGCTGGCTATCGGCGCGACGCTTGTCCTGTGCAGTGGCCTGATCGCGCTGGCCGGCGCCGGCGTGCTCGATGCGTATGGCGTGATGTTCACGGCCTCGCTGGGCGACAGCTATGCGATCACCGAAACGATGGTGCGCGCCGCGCCGATGATCTTCACCGGACTGGCGGTGGCGGTCGCCTTCCGGGCAAAATTCTGGAACATCGGCGCCGAGGGTCAATTGCTGGCCGGCGCGGTGGCCAGCTGCTTTGTCGGCGCCATCCCGATGCCGGGACCGCTCGCCATGGTGTTGATGGCGGTCGCAGGCGCTGCGGCCGGGGCCGCGGTCGCGCTGGTGCCGGCGACCCTCAGGGTAAAATTCAAGGTCGACGATGTCGTCAGTTCGCTGCTGCTCAACTCGGTCATCTACTACGCGCTGATGGCGCTGATCGAAGGACCGTGGAAGGACTCCTTCAGCGGCTATCCGATCTCGCCGCCGATAGAGGATTCGGCCAATTTCCCTGTGCTGATCGAAGGTACAAGGCTGCATCTCGGCGTTATCGTGGCGCTGCTGGCGGCACCGCTGATCTGGTTCCTGATCGTGCGCACCACGCTCGGCTTCAGGATAAGGGTCACCGGCGAAAACCCGGAAGCGGCCAGATATGGCGGCATCCATGTCGAGCGCGTGCTGATCTCGACAGCGCTGCTGTCCGGCGCGCTGGCCGGACTGGCCGGCGTCGGCGAGGTCGGCGGCGTGCATTTCCAGGTGATGAGCGACATCTCGCCGGGCTACGGCTATTCCGGCATCGTCGTTGCCATGCTGGCGCGGCTCAACCCGCTTGGCGTCGTGCCGGCGGCGATCTTCCTTGCCGCCGTGATGACCGGCGCCGAGGCGATGTCGCGGGCGACCGGCGTGCCGGCCTTCCTCAGCGATGTCATCCAGGGCACTGCACTGCTCGCCATGCTGGTGGCGCTGCTGTTCACCGCCTATCGCATCCGCCGCGTCGGGGTTGCCCGATGAGCGCGGTGTTCGAACAGATCTTCCAGGTCGGTTTTCTGGCCGCGATCATTCGTATCGCCACGCCGCTGGCTTTTGCAACGCTGGGCGAAATGTTCTCGGAACGGGCCGGCGTGCTCAATCTCGGCATCGAAGGCATCATGCTTTTGTCGGCGATGACAGGCTTCACCGCTGCCAGCCTCAGCGGCAGCCTGTGGCTCGGCGTGCTGGCGGCGGTGCTGACCGGCATGCTGATGGGTGCGCTGCATGCGTTGTTCACGGTGGTGCTCGGCCTCAGCCAGCATGTCTGCGGCATCGGCGTGACGCTGTTCTCGTCGGGCCTTGCCTATTTCCTCTACCGGCTGATCTTCGGCCAGCAGTCTGTGCCGCCCAACATCAATGGTTTTCAGACGCTGCCGATCCCCCTCCTCTCCGACATTCCGGTGCTCGGGCCGGCGGTGTTCAACCAGTTCGCGCTGGTCTACATGGCGATCCTGGCCATTCCGTTGGCCGCTTTCATACTCTACCGCACGCCATGGGGCCTGTCGGTGCGCATGGTCGGTGAAAATCCGCGTGCCGCGGATTCGGCCGGTGTCAGCGTCATCGCCACACGCTTCCAGGCGGTTGTCCTCGGCGGCGCGCTGATGGGGCTGGCCGGCGCCTTCCTGTCGATGGCGCAGTTCAACGCCTTCACCTTCGGCGTCGTCTCCGGGCGCGGCTGGGTGGCGATCGCGCTGGTCGTCTTCGGCCGCTGGGATCCATGGCGCTCGGCGGGTGCGGCACTTCTGTTCGCCTTCGTCGATGCCTTGCAGCTGCGCATGCAGGCGAGCGGGCTCGGACACATCCCCTACGAGGCGTTCCTGATGCTGCCGTTCATCTTCACCATCGTCGCCATGGCTGTGATGTCGCGCAACGCGGTGGCGCCGTCGGCGCTGCTCAAGCCATTTCGCAGGGAGGAGCGTTAGCAAGCAGGGCTTGGTGCCATTTCCTCTCCCTCCGGAGGGGGGAGAGGTGGCGCTGCGAAGCCGCGACGGAGTGGGGGAACCACCCGGCAACCGTCGCGACGGACATTGGAAGGCCACTAGGCGCAAGAATCTTCCTGCACCGCGCCCAAGGGTCGCCCCCACTCCGTCGACCCCCACTCCGTCGAGCTGCGCTCGACACCTCTCACCCGATCGACGGGGGAGAGGAAGGGCGCCAGGCGTCGCCTCACATCGCGGTAAAACCGTTGTCGACGAACAGATGCGTGCCGTTGACGAAGCTCGACTCGTCGCTGGCCAGGTAAAGCGCCGCCCTCGCCACCTCTTCCGGCTCGCCGATGCGGCCCTGCTGCGCGGCCAGCGCTGCGTCCGAGACATCGACGCCGAGCCTGCCGAGGTCGGCAACCTCGCGCAGGCCGTGCGGCGTGCGGATGAAGCCCGGGCAGACGGCGTTGCAGCGGATGTTGCGGTCGCGGAACTCGACGGCGATGGCGCGGGCGAACATGTGGCAAGCGCCCTTGGTGGTGTCGTAGAGCACTTCGTTGGG
>NZ_RZRR01000302.1:0-5718 GCF_003998555.1 Mesorhizobium sp. M7A.F.Ca.CA.002.09.1.1
GCAGACGTTCTGCACCCGCGAATATGCGCCGGTGTGCGCGCGCCGGCATGGCGAGATGCGCACCTTCCCCAATTCCTGCGAAGCCCGTGCCGCGGACTATCGCGTCGTTGGCGACGGGCCGTGCTGAGAACGCTGCGCCTCGTTGAGGACGACAAGCATCAAGCCGTCGGCTCACCTGGCGACAGTCGGCGATGAACACAGTCGGCGATGAACTCGGACGCGGGCATGGGTCTGGCAAACAGCCGGCCCTGGCCGTAGTCGACGTCGCGTGCCGCGAGGTGGTCGGCCAGCGCCTGCGTTTCCCCGCCTTCGGCAACGATCTTCAGCTTTAGTGTCTTGGCCATGTCGATGATATGCGCGGTGACGGAATTGGTGGCGGAATTCGTGCTGATCGTATCGATGAACGATTTGTCGATTAGGAGCGCATCGAGCGGCAGCCCCTCGAGATAGGACAGGCTGGAGTAGCCGGTGCCGAAGTCGTCGATTGCCACTGCGTGGCCAAGTTCGCGGGCACGAACGAGCGTTGAGCGGGCCGAGTTGATATCGATGAACGCGCGCTCCGTGGCCTCGAGCCAGATTTGCTGGGGCCGGATCGCGGTGTGCTGATTTGATCTTTCCGCACCGACGAAAGGACGAGACAGCAAGCGAAGCCTTGAACCTGCGGCGCCGATGGCCTAGATCGCCACAGGCGGATAAAACACGGTAGGTTTCCCATCAACAGAGATCAAAGACGAGCGGCGGGTGCGGGAGCCAGGTCTGGCGCAGGCGGACAGCCGCCGCTGGGCCTCGACCAGTATGTGCAGCAGGCGTTGCAACTGCATCAGGCCGGGCGCCGGCAAGAGGCTGAGACGATCTACCGGCAGGTGCTGGCGCGTCAGCCCAAGCACGCGGCCGCGGCGCATTTCCTGGGACTGCTGCTTCACCAGACCGGGCGCAGCGAAGAAGGGCTGGATCTCATCGAACGGTCGGTGAGCCTGCAGCCGACGAATCCCGATTTCCTCAACAATTTCGGTACGGTGATGCGCGACCTCGGCCGCCCTGCTGCGGCCATCGATTTCTTCCGCGGCGCAGTGGATCTGCGGCCGGACCAACTCGCGGCGCGCGACAATCTCGGCTCATCGCTGAAACAGGTCGGCCAGTTCGAAGAGGCCGAAGAGATTTATCGCGGCACGGTTGCACGCAACCCATTTCATGTGCGCGCCCGCATCGGGCTTGCCGAAACCCTGCAGGAAGCCGGGCGGCTGGATGAGGCGCTGGCTGCCTTCCGCGAAGCGCTGGCGATCCGACCCAAGGATGCCGACCTGCTGCACGGGCTCGGCGTCGGGTTGATGGAAAAGGGCAAGCTCGACGAGGCGGCCGACCTGTTCCGGCAGGCGTTGGCGATCAACCCCGCCATGGCCACAGCCTGGCTGATGCTGACGCAGGTCAAGCGCCAGAAGGAGCGCGACAGCGAGCTTGGGGGCATGGAAGCCCAGCATGCCAAGGCGCCGCAGGACAGCCTGGCGCGCATGCAACTGTCCTTCGGACTCGGCAAGGCGAATGACGATCTCAGGGATTATGGCCGGGCCTTCGACTATTTCGCCGAGGGCAATGCGATCCGCCGCAAAGGCATCGACTACGACCAGGCCAGGACGCGGGCCGAGTTCGAGGCGATGAAGGCCACCTTCGATGCCGGCTTCTTCGAGAAGCACAGGCCCAGCTCAATCAGCGACGACACGCCGATCTTCATTGTCGGCATGCCGCGTTCGGGCACGACGCTGGTCGAGCAGATCATCGCCAGCCATCCGCAGGTCTATGGCGCAGGCGAGCTCAGCATATTGAAGAAGGCGGTCGGCAGGCAGTTCCCGGCGACCATGCCGGGTGGCTTCCCATGGGGCGTATCGGATACGGGCGATTCGGATTTTGCCGAGGCAGGCCAAGCCTATCTCGACATGCTCCATGCCCGCTATCCGAACATGCGCCACGTCACCGACAAAATGCCGGGCAACTTCCTGCTTGTCGGCTTCATCCACATGATGATGCCGAAGGCCAGGATCATCCACTGCGCGCGCGATGCGGCGGCCACCTGCCTGTCGATCTACAAGGTGCATTTCCGCGGCGACAGCCATCGCTATGGCTACGATCTCGGCGAGCTCGCCGACTTCCACAATCTCTACACCGACATCATGAAGCATTGGCACACGGTGCTGCCAGGCGTCGTGCACGATGTACGCTACGAGGATTTTGTCGCCGACCAGGAAGGCCAGACGCGGGCATTGATCGCCCATCTCGGCCTGCCCTGGGACGACGCGGCACTATCGTTCCACGAGACCGACCGACCGGTGCGCACGGCTTCAGCCGCACAGGTGCGCCAGCCGATGTATCAGGGGTCGGTCGATCTATGGAAGCGCTATGGTGACCGGCTGAAGCCGCTTCTGGACAGGCTGGATTAGCGCAACGCTCTCTAGCTGATCGTGGCCTTAGAGATTGGCCTAAGCACCCGCGTCGTCATCCTAAGGCCTTCGCGACGGAGCTTCGCTCCTGCTTCGTCCTAGGATGACGAAGCTGAGGGGCTTCTGCCAATCTGCTACCGGCTGCTCAAAGCTCTATGAATGGCTTGAAGCCACCGAAGATCATGCGCTTCCCGTCGAACGGCATGTCCGCCCAATCGGCCTTCAGGCGCGGATCTGCCATCACTTTGGCCATGACGGCATCGCGGCTCTCCCGCGACTCATAGACGGCCCAGGCGAAGACGACGATCTCGTCGTCCTTGGCCTGCACGGCGCGCGGGAACGAAGTGACCTCGCCATAGGGCACGTCGTCGCCGATGCATTCGACATAGGCGAGCGCGCCGTGTTCCATCCATATAGGGCCTGCGAGGTTGGCCAGCCTCTTGTAGTTATCGAGATTTGCCTTGGGCACGGCAAGCACGAAGCCATCGACATAGGACATTGTGGGTCTCCTCCTGGAAGTTCACAATCCCTCACCGACGCCAGCCGGTGAGGGACTTCGCCATTGGCGATAAATCAGGCTTTCTTGACCGGCGCATTCATCGCCCATTCGACGCCGAACGGGTCGCGCATATTGCCCCACTGGTCACCCCAGAACATGATCTGGAGCGGCACGGCGACTTCGCAGCCGGCATCGACGGCGCGCTTCCACCAGGCTTCGATGTCGTCGCTGCCGAGGTGAAGCTGCATGGTGTAACCTTGCGGCTTGACGGCAGGCATGCCGTTTTCGGGATAGAAGTCGGAGAGCATCAGCGTCGAGCCGTTGATGTGGAGGTGGATGTGCATGGTGCGGCCTTTTTCGTCCGCCGGATAGGCAAAGACCTGCTCGGCACCAAAGGCCTTCTTGTAGAATTCGGCAGCCTTGAAGGCGCCATCCAGCTGCAGATAGGGGGTCAATCCGCCGAGCACTTTGGCCGCGGGCTGAACGGGGGTCTGATCGGTCATCTGTTGTTCCTCTTTGCGTTTGGCCTTGCGAGCCAAAGGACGGATGAGGTGCCGGCGTTCCTACATGGCCGGCAGATTTTTTTGGCCGACCGGCCCTGGACAGTCCACGCAGCCGCAGTTGGACGAGAGGCGTGAAACGAACTTGCGTCGACCGCGCCCAATCAGAGCGCAATTCTCTCGGCTCGCAGGCTAGAACAGATGGATCAGGCGAACGCCTCTTCAAATCCTGGGACGACAATGATCCTCTACTATCAGACCCACTCACCCTTCGCGCGCAAGGCGCTCGTCTTCGCCCACGAGGTTGGCATTGCCGATCGGCTGGAGGTCATTCATCACGAGACCAGTCCGACCTTGCGCAATGCCCGCGTCTACGCCGAAAACCCGCTCGGCAAAGTGCCGGTGCTGTTGCGGCCCGACGCGTCGCCGATCTTCGATTCCGATGTCATCTGCGCCTATCTCGACACGCTGCATGACGGTCGCAAGCTGCTGCCGCAGGACGGCGAGGCGCGCTGGCAGGCATTGCGGTTGCAGGCGGTCGCCCAGGGCCTGGCGCAGACGGGTATAGCCTTGCGCTGGGAGACGGAAAGGAGACCCGAAAAGTTGCGCTATGGTGCTCTCGCCGACGGATACCGGGAAAAGATCGAGGCGAGCTACGACTGGATCGAGAGCACGCTGGACGACGAGGCGCCGCTCCATATCGGCCACATTGCCTTGGCCACCGCGCTGTCCTGGATGGCGTTCCGTCACCTTCCGCCTTTTCGCTCACGGGCACTGCTGACGCGCTGGTTCGAGGCTTTCGAAAAACGCGTATCGATGAAGGCGACGCCGCTTTCGGGCGATACGCATGACTGACTGGCGCCCCGCGAGGTCAGGGGCGGCGGCCGTTTTGCGCATCGAAGACGTCCGGAAACCCGATATCCTTGCGCAGCGAGGCAGGCAGTGAACGCAGGACGCGTTCGCTGCGGTGACGAGCGCGCGCTGCCGCATACCGGGTTGCGATGCGACCGATGGACGAAAGAACCGACATGATAATTCTCCTGGGTTGGGCCGGCATCATCGTGTCGGCATCCCAAGGACGCGGCGGGCTGAGGCTATCCGACAGATCGTCGAGATTTTTTTATCGCTAGCTCCGTAGCCTGCTTGAAGCGGGTTGTTGCTAACGCGATTACTTCAGGCCGCGGTTTGTAGACGTTCGATTGTTTCAAGATCGGCCTTCTTCGCCTCTCCCTCTACGGCGAGGTCGTAGCTCGCCTGCATATTCATCCAGAACTGCGGCGTGGTTCCGAAGAACTTCGCAAGGCGCAAAGCGGTGTCGGGCGTTACCGGTGTCGTCTCGCTGGCCAGGCGCTCGATGCGTGTGCGGGGCACATGCAGCTTTTTGGCCAGCGTGTAAGGCTTCAGATTGAGCGGCACGAGATATTCCTCACGGAGAATTTCTCCGGGATGGATAGGTGGGTTGATGTTCAGCATTTTGAACCCTCTTCAATGATAGTCGGTGATTTCAACATCCTCCGCTTGCCCTTCCACCCACCTAAAGCAGAGGCGGAATTGATCGTTGATGCGGATCGAATGCTGGCCCGCACGGTTACCTTTCAGCGGCTCAAGCCTGTTGCCGGGAGGCGTCTTCAGATTCGACAGTTCGGCGGCGTTGTCGATCATGAACAGCTTCCGCTGGGCTGAGCGGACAAAGGTCCGATGGGAAGCCCTTCGGAGCCTTGCCGTTCGAAACGGCTTCGCTGGTCTTGTCTTTGGAGGAGCTTATCACCTTGCCGACCCGAGTGGCGTACCATGGCATGATACGCTTCGGAAGTCAAGAAGACGTCTCGTAACATGATACGAAACTCCGGCCTGCGCTCGACAGGCCGGAACTTCATCGGCAGTTTTGTTCACCGATTAGCCAGCGCCCTCCGCCACCGAGCGGAAGAAATCCTCTGGGTCTTCGACTTCGGTCAGCCGCCGTTTCTCGATCAGCCAGAAGCGGTTGCCGATGGCGCGGATGAAGGAGCGGTCGTGCGAGGCGAGCACACAGCTTGCCTGATGTGCCAGCAGTTCCGCTTCCAGGGCTTCCTGGCCGTCGATGTCGAGATGGTTGGTCGGCTCGTCCAGCAGATAGAAGTTGGGATTGGCGAGCCTCAGCGCCAGCATCATCAGCCGCGCCTTCTGGCCGCCGGACAGCGCACCGATCTTTTTCTCCTGCATCTCGATGACCACGCCGGCGCCTGCCAGCAGCGAGCGGGCACGCTGCTCGCCGACATCGTAGCGGCGCGAGACCAGCATCAGCGGC
>NZ_RZRR01000303.1:0-5712 GCF_003998555.1 Mesorhizobium sp. M7A.F.Ca.CA.002.09.1.1
CATGATCCTCGGCTTCGACTGCGTGCTGCGCCGGCTACCACAACATCGTCAAGGCGATCCTCGCCGCATCGACGACGATGAAGGGGTCGAAGGGTAAGGCGAAACAAGCGGCTTGAACGAGGCAGTAGGGCAATAAGGCAGTAGGGCAGTAGGGAATCGGAGCCAATTTTTCCCTACTGCCGTACTGCCCTACTCACCTACTCCCCTACAATCTCGGGAGGAATTTCTGATGGGCATTGAAGGTGTTGGCGCTCGGGTCGCGCGCAAGGAAGACAAACGATTCATCACGGGCGCCGGCCGCTATGTCGACGACATGGTGGTTCCCGGCATGAAGCACGCCGCCTTCGTGCGCAGTCCGCACGCGCATGCGCAGATCAAGAAGATCGATGTGAAGAAGGCCCAAGGCATGCCCGGCGTCATCGGCGTGCTGACCGGCAAGGAACTCAAGGCCGATGGCATCGGCAATCTCATCTGCGGCTGGATGATCCACTCCAAGGACGGCTCGCCGATGAAGATGGGGGCATGGTCGCCACTCGCCTTCGACCGGGTCCGTTATGTCGGTGACGCCGTCGTCATTGTCGTCGCCGAGACCAAGGGGCAAGCGCGTGACGCCGCCGAGGCGGTCGAGATCACCTACAAGGAGTTGAAGGCCGTCGTCGACGCCTCCAAGGCGATGGACAAGGGTGCGCCGCAGATCCACCCCGAAGCGGACAACAATCTGATCTTCGACTGGGACATCGGCAATGCCGACGACACGGATGCGGCCTTCGGGAAGGCAGCCCATGTCGTCAAGATGGACATCATCAACAATCGGCTGGTGCCTAACGCCATGGAGCCGCGCGCCGCACTTGGCCATTACGACAAGGCCGAGGATCACTACACCTGCTGGACGACCTCGCAGAACCCGCATGTGGCGCGGCTGGTGATGAGCGCCTTCTACAATGTCGCGCCGGAAAACAAGCTGCGCGTGATCGCGCCCGATGTCGGCGGCGGTTTCGGCTCGAAGATCTACATCTATCCCGAAGAGATCGTCTGCCTGTGGGCGTCGAAGAAGACCGGGGTGCCGGTCAAATGGGTGGCTGACCGGACCGAGAGTTTTCTGACCGACGCGCATGGCCGCGACCATCACACCCATGCTGAAATGGCCTTCGACAAGGACCACAGGATCCTCGGCCTGAAGGTCGAAACCCAGGCCAATCTTGGCGCCTATATGTCGCTGTTTTCGTCGGCGACGCCTACCTACCTCTATGCGACGCTGCTGTCGGGCCAGTACAATATCCCGGCCATCCACGCCAATGTGAAGGCGATCTATACCAACACCGCGCCCGTCGATGCGTATCGCGGGGCAGGGCGGCCGGAAGCGACCTTCGTCATGGAGCGCATGATGGAGACGGCGGCCCGCCAGTTCGGCGTCTCGCCGGCCGAGCTGCGGCGCAAGAACTTCGTCACAGCGTTTCCGCATCAGACGCCGGTCATCATGTGCTATGACGCCGGCGACTATGCCGCTTCGCTCGATGCGGCAATGAAGGCGTCGGATTATGCCGGCTTTGCCAAGCGCAAGGCCGCCGCCGCCAAGAAGGGGCTGCTGCGCGGCATTGGCATGAGCTGCTACATCGAAGCCTGCGGCATCGCCCCGTCTGCTGCCGTCGGCTCGCTCGGCGCCGGTGTCGGCCTTTGGGAATCGGCGGAAGTGCGCGTCAACGCGGTCGGCACGATCGAGGTGCTGACTGGCTCGCACAGCCACGGCCAGGGCCATGAGACGACCTTCGCGCAACTGGTCAACGAGCGCTTCGGCGTGCCGCTCGATTCGGTCTCGATCGTGCATGGCGACACCGACAAGGTGCAGATGGGCATGGGCACCTATGGCTCGCGCTCGGGTGCAGTCGGCATGTCGGCCATCGTCAAGGCCCTCGACAAGGTCGAGGCCAAGGCCAAGAAGATCGCGGCACACCTGCTCGAAGCCGACGAAGGCGATATCGTCATCGAGAATGGCGCGCTGAAGGTCGCCGGCACCGACAAGAACGTGCCGTGGTTCCAGATGGCGCTGGCCGCCTACACTGCCCACAACCTGCCGGGCGGCATGGAGCCCGGGCTGAAGGAGACGGCGTTCTACGATCCGTCGAATTTCACCTTCCCGGCGGGCTGCTATATCTGCGAGGTCGAGGTCGACCCGGAAACCGGCGTCACCGAGATCGTCCAGTTCGTCGCTGCCGACGATTTCGGCAACATCATCAACCCGATGATCGTCGAAGGCCAGGTGCATGGCGGGCTGGCGCAAGGCATCGGCCAGGCGCTGCTCGAAGGCGCCCATTATGACAATAGCGGCCAGCTTTTGACCGCGAGCTACATGGACTACACCATGCCGCGCGCCGGCGATCTACCGTCGTTCAAGGTCTCGACCTCGAACACGCCATGCCCGGGCAATCCGTTGGGGATCAAGGGCTGCGGCGAGGCCGGCGCCATCGGCTCGCCGCCGGCGGTGATCAACGCCCTCACCGACGCCATCGGCAGCAACGATCTTGCCATGCCGGCTTCGCCGTCCACCGTCTGGGCCGCGATCCGCGCAACGAAACACTGAAAGCGAATAGCGAATAGGGAGTAGCGAATAGGGAAGAGAAGGCGGTGCGACTGGATAGTTCCTATTCGCTATTCGCTACTCCCTATTCGCCCATTCACCCAAGGGAGAATTCCATGTACGCAGTCAACTATCACCGCGCCGCCTCGGTCGCCGATGCTGCCAAGCTGGTCAAGACAGGCGACGCCAAGCTGCTTTCGGGCGGTATGACGCTGATCCCGGCGATGAAGACGCGGCTTGCCGCGCCGTCAGACCTTGTCGACCTGTCGCGGATCACGGAGCTGCAGGGCGTCAAGGTCTCGGGCAAGACCGTCACCATCGGCGCCGCGACCACGCATCACGCCGTTGCCAATGACGAGAAGCTGAAGAAGGCCTGTCCGGCGCTTGCCCATCTGGCGTCACTGATCGGCGATCCGGCGGTGCGCCATAAGGGGACGATCGGCGGCTCGATCGCCAACAACGACCCGGCGGCCGATTATCCGGCGGCGCTCCTGGCGCTGGGCGCCACCATTATCACCAACAAGCGCGAGATCGCTGCCGACAAGTTCTTCAAGGGTCTGTTCGAGACCTCGTTGAAGGAAGGCGAGATCGTCACCGCCGTCACCTTCACCGCGCCGGCCAAGGCGGCCTATGAAAAGTTCCGCAATCCGGCATCGCGCTACGCCATCGTCGGCGTGTTCGTTGCCAAGGGCAAGGATGGCGTCAGCGTCGCCGTCACTGGAGCCGGCGATGACGGCGTCTTCCGCTCGAAGGAGATCGAGGCAGCATTGGCCAAGAATTTCGCGGCCTCGGCACTGGAAGGTGTGAAAGTGCCGGCGAAGAATCTGATGACCGACATCCATGCCTCGGC
Organism: Mesorhizobium sp. M7A.F.Ca.CA.002.09.1.1; assembly: GCF_003998555.1. Classification (NCBI taxonomy): domain Bacteria; kingdom Pseudomonadati; phylum Pseudomonadota; class Alphaproteobacteria; order Hyphomicrobiales; family Phyllobacteriaceae; genus Mesorhizobium; species Mesorhizobium sp. M7A.F.Ca.CA.002.09.1.1. The sequence goes on from NZ_RZRR01000303.1 coordinate 3,426, forward strand.
CGATTATCGCGCCAATCTGATCGCGGTGATGGCCAAGCGCGCGGTTGCGGCAGCCAACGCCTGAGAAACTGTTTGGAAACTCTACTCCGGCGGCCATCTGATGGCGTTTTCTGTGCTTCCGGTGCTCACGTACCAAAAGTACGCTCCGCTCCGGTTCTCGAAACCACCACCTATGACTCGCCAGGGCGAGTTTCGAAACAGTTTCTAATACGATCAGTCGCAGACAAGGAAAGGGGCCTCCGTGGCCCCTTTTCTCGTGCGGCGGCCTGCATCCGTTCAGTTGCTGATGGAATCGCTGCCGCACTGCTTGAAGCAAATCCCCGCCGAGCCGGAGGCCGGACCTGATCCGGCAGCAATCTCGCACTTGCACAAATCCATATTGCACTGCAATATGAACTAGGGCGGGAATGCGAGCTGGGTTCGAATTGTACCATCGTACCCTTCGCATGCCTATTGCGAGAGGATCGGCATGACCGACATTTCCGCGACGCATGTCGTTCCGTCCCGATCCGCCGCCGACAGATCAACCAGAACAAGACTGGCCTATCTCGACGGCTGGCGCGGGCTTTCGATCGCGCTGGTTCTGATCGGCCATTTCTTTCCGGTTCCGGGAATCAATCTTGGCGTGCTGGGCGTCGAATTCTTCTTCGTGCTCAGCGGCCGGCTGATGGGCGAGATCCTGTTCATCGAACGCTACCCGCTGAAAAAATTCTTCAAACGCCGCTTCTCCCGCATCTATCCGGCTCTTCTGGTCTTCGTAGTCGTCGCGATGATCGCGCTCTCCGGCACGTTCCTCGCCTTCAAATGGAAGGCCGCGCTGACGGCGCTGACATTCACCTACAATTATGCCGGCATTCTCGTGGCTCGGGCAGGGGCGCTCGACCATATCTGGTCGCTCTGCATCGAGGAGCACGCCTACATCATCCTGGCGCTGATCAGCGTCATCGTCTCAAGTCGCTCTCGCGTGGTCGTGCTGCTCCTGGCGCTGGCCTTGCTGGCCATGGCCAATGGCGCGGTTTCGTACTGGGTCTTGGGGATGGACTACGAAACCACTTATTGGCGCACGGATGTGCACATCGCGTCGATCCTCCTGTCGGCTTCGATCTGCCTGCTCAAGGCCGACGGCAGGCTGCCGGCGTTTTTGAGAGGCAAGCATGTGGCCCTGGTGGCAACGGTCTGTGCCGTTGTCCTGTTCCTGGATCGGGTGCCGACGCCGATGCACTATCTCTTCGCGGTGCCGCTGCTGGCTCTGGCCGTCAACGCACTCGATTTCAGCCCACGGTATTTTTCCGGATTGCTGTCGTCCTGGCCGATGGCGACGCTGGGGCTGTGGTCGTACTCGCTCTATTTATGGCAGCAGCCGTTCTACAAATTCGTCTATGAGCAAGGCAGCGCGCCGATACCGATGCTGGCCGCAGTCTTCGCTTGCGCGGCCTGCAGCTACTACCTCATAGAGCGCCCGGCGCGCGAATGGCTCAACCGCAACTGGTGAATGCCGTCGTGCCCGGCCAGATGATCGTGAGTGCAGGTGGAGGGATCGCGCTTCATAAGCAGACAGTCAATCAATTGTTTCTAATCTAACTTTCGGGAAAGCAATGACCTGCTTTGCGATATGGGCCAGTCTCATTAGACATTGGTCGTATGGCAGGCATTCCTTATTGCCTCGCCGGCTTACCCGCCTAGTTTGTTCGCAGGACACATCTGAGAAGATGGTTCGAAGACGCATCTGGGAGGATGGAATGGATACGACTGGGGAAAGGGCGGGCGGCTGGCTCGACCGCTCACGCACCGTCGCCGAGCCTGGCTTCAGCAGGTGGATGGTGCCGCCGGCGGCGCTCTGCATCCACCTTTGCATCGGCCAGGCCTATGCGTTCAGCGTTTTCAACTTGCCGATGTCTAAGCTGATCGGCATCACCGACTCGGCGCCCGACGACTGGAAATTGACCGGCCTCGGCTGGATTTTCTCGATCGCGATCCTGTTCCTGGGCATTGCGGCGGCGTTCGGCGGCGGCTGGCTGGATCGCGTCGGTCCGCGCAAAGCCATGGTCGCTTCTGCCTGTTGTTTCGGCGGCGGCTTCATTGTCTCGGCGCTCGGCGTCTATCTGCACCAATTGTGGATCATCTATCTCGGCTACGGCGTGCTGGGCGGCATCGGTCTCGGCCTCGGCTATATCTCGCCGGTCAAGACGCTGATCACCTGGTTTCCGGACCGGCCGGGCATGGCAACCGGCATGGCGATCATGGGCTTCGGCGGCGGCGCCTTCATCGCCTCGCCGCTGTCGGTTCT
>NZ_RZRR01000304.1:0-5710 GCF_003998555.1 Mesorhizobium sp. M7A.F.Ca.CA.002.09.1.1
TCGGTGGAGAAGACGGCAAATCGGTTTCGCCCGGCGGCCTTGGCCGCATAGCAGGCGTCGTCGGCACAGGCCAGCGCGTCGGCCACCGTCGTGTCGGCGTCATCGACGAAAGCGATACCGATCGAGGCCGCCAGCTTGCGCGACGTGGCCGTCGATCCAAGTTCGGCATCGCGAACCGCGGCAAGTACCGCGTCGGCCAGCCGCCCGGCCTGCGCCGCATCGCAATTGGGCATCAGCAGCGCGAACTCGTCACCGCCCAGGCGCGCGGCATGCGCCGTCGCGGGAAGGCAGCCCAGAATGCCTTGCGCAACGCTTTTCAGTGCCAGGTCGCCGGCCGCGTGGCCGGCAAAATCGTTGAGCGCCTTGAAGTAGTCGAGATCGACATAGAACACGGAAAGCGGCAGCAACTGCGCGGCCGCGATATGATCGGCCAGCAGCCGGTCGAACGCGGCGCGGTTCAAGAGACCGGTGAGCGCGTCATGGCGGGCCGCATAGGCAAGCTCCTGCTCGCGCTGCTTGTCTTCGGTGATATCGCGCACCGTGCCCAGGATCTGCCCCGCCAGCCGGCGGTCCCGGATTTGCGGGTCGGCGATGAAACGCAGCAGGGATTCTATGTGCCGGACCTCTCCGTCGCGCCGCACGATGCGGTATTGCACGGCGGTGACCTTGTCCGTTTCGAGCGGCACCAGATGCGCGCGCGACGCGGCCTCCTTGTCGTCCGGATGCAGATAGCCGAACCAGTGGTCGCGCTCGACTTCGGCGGTGTCGGAGACGAGCCCGAAAATCTCCCTGGTGCGTTGGTCCCAATAACTTTTGCCGCCCGCGAGGTCGTGGTGCCAGATGCCGGTGCCGCTGGCGGCGAGCGCCAGGCGAAACCGCACATTGACCTGCTCGAGTTCGGCCTCGGCGGCCTTCTGCTTGGAGATGTCGGTCTGCACACCCATCAGCCTGAGCGGCTTTCCCATCGCGTCGCGCTCGACGACGCCGCCGCGATCGAGCACCCATACCCAATGTCCCTGCTTGTGCTTCAGCCGCAATTCGGTCTCGATGGCGTCGGTCAGGCCGGCAATGTGGCGGTCGCCGCTGGCCAGCGCCCGCTCGCGGTCGTCGGGATGGGTCAGTTGCAGCCAAAGGTCGCTGGTGTTGGCCAATTCGCTCTCATCGTAGCCTAGCATCCGCGCCCAGGTCGCGGAATAAAAGCAGTCGCCGGTCACAAGATCCCAGTCCCAGACGCCAAGATGCGCGCGCTCCAGGGCTTTTGCCCAGAACGTTCCATTGCGACTTTTCTTACCCTGACGCGCCATCGTCTGCTTCGCCTGCTCCACCGCGGCGCAATCTGCGGCAAAACCAGAGAAGAAACAGTTACCGCGCGGGCGGAGTGTCGACGTCTGATTGGGAGCCCCTGTTCATCAAGGCCGTACCGAACTACTCCAGGCAGCCGTCAATTTCCCCAGGTCGACGACACGACATTGCCCGCCGTCACGCCGGACAGTCTTTCGCGCTTCTCGAGCCTCGGCTTTTCATAGGTCTTCTTCATTGCCATCGCCTTCTCCCGTGGCCATCCGATTTCCAGGGTCTAGCTGAGGCGGGGCAGCCATGCTTGGGCTCAGCGGAACGGGTTCCGGCCCAGGCGGCCCTGCCCGGCGCCGAACCCGCCTTTTCGATTGGCCGGCAGGAACCGGAGTTTTGTGTCTGGCGGATCGTCCTACTGCTGCCCAGGTCAGCGGCGCAAGCCGGTGACCCCTGGATCATCGGCGGCGCCGATGATCCCATGCACGACAACAACAAGGACCTTCCAATGACCAAGCAAGAAGACAACAAGGCCGTCGTCGTCAGATGGTTCACCCACTTCTGGGGTGAACGTTGCGATCTGTCGGTCGTCGACGAGATCGCGGCACCCGACATGCTGCTGAAATATTCGCTGCACGAGCCGCGCCGCGGCCGCGACGACATCAAGGCCTTCATGGCCGACTTCCGCGCCGCCTTCCCGGACCTCAACTTCTGGGCCACCGCCGACCTGATTGCCGAGGGCGACTATGTCGTCGGCCAGTGGGAGGGCGGCGGCACGCATACCGGCCCAGCCTTCGGCGACTTCCTCGTCGGTTCGCTGCCGGCCGCCACCGGCCGCACCATGCGCTTCACCGGCACCACGGTGCTGAAGGTGGTTGACGGCAGGATCGTCGAGGAAATCGGCCTCGATGACGGCGTCACCGCCCTCACCCAGCTCGGTCTGATCAAGACCGCCTGAGGCGATCAGGCAAAACGATCGTTCGGGCCAGGCGGCGTCAATGCCGCCTGGCCTCATTGCTTATTGGCTCGGCGCCATTGCGTGCTCGCATGACACTTTCGGATTCATGTCGGCGAACGTGCCTGTCGGGTTCCCTTTCCAGGCCCAGACATGCAGCTCGTAGAATTCACCCAGGCCATAGCGGTTGGGGGCGCTGTTGAAATTGAACAGCTGGCCGTCCAACGATGCCGGTCCTTTCGAAGTGATGTACTCGACCGCCACCAGCTTCAGCGTGCCATCGGCCATCGGCTCGTACATCACAGCTTCGGGACGGGCGATGTCGATCTTGTCGTCCTTCAGATACTGGCCGTTGACATAGTGGATGCCCATGGCGCCGCCGGTGATGCCGCTGGCACAAGGAATAGGCGCATAGCCCTCTGATACCGCTGCCTTGACGTCGACAAACCGGCTGTTGACAGCCCGCACCTTGTCGGCCAGCGGGCCGGAGGCAGCTTCAGCCGGCTCCTGATGCGCCTGCGCGAGGGTGGTGCAGATTGCCAGCATGGTCCCCGCCATAAGAAGTCCGCTGCGAAAGTTTGATATCATCTTCATTCCATTCTTCTTGAAAAAGCACAGCTGGCCGGCCGCCGAAAATACGGAGGCCCGGCAGGCAAGCGCTGTGGCTGTTGTTGCTTGGAGATCCCGAAATTGATGTAACGGCTACCGAAAAGGATCATCCCTTCGGCAGATACGGGATCGTTCCGGCCAGATCGGTGTTGTCGATCATCTGGAAACGGCTGTCGCTGCCGTCCTGACGGGCCGAGACGAAGGGCGCGTAGGCAGGATCGGTGGTGAAGGCGCGCGCCGCCGCTTCCGACGGGAACGCCATCAGCGCGATCAGCGTGGTATCGAGCGGCTTGCCTTCAAGCGTTTTCACATTGCCGCTGCGCGACAGATATCTGCCGCCATGCTTGTGGACGAGATCGTGCACCGAGGCGGCGTAAGCCGGCACCCACTGCGGGTCGTTTATCTTGATGTCTGCGATAACGTAGGCGGTCATGGTGGTCTCCTGGTTGCGGTGCACAGGCGTATCCCGTGCAACCGGCCAAAAGGCTCGCATGGCAGGACCCTCGCCAACCAGTCCGCGATCTGTACCGGGGCAGTACAGTTTCCGTACTGGCCGCTTCATTCATGAAGGCCTAATATTCGGTCAGGTTTGAGGGAGAGGCACCAATCATGAGCCAGCACGGATACAAACAATTCTGTCCGCTATCGATGGCCGCTGAGGTGCTGTGCACCCGCTGGACCATGGTGCTGATGCGTGAACTGGTGGCCGGCTCGACCCGCTTCAATGATCTTCGCCGCGGCGTCCCCAAAATGTCGCCGACCCTTCTGTCGCAACGGCTGAAGGAACTTGAGATCGCCGGGATCGTCGAGCGCAAGGAAGTGCCGGGCGAAAAAGGCATCTTCGAATATCGGCTGACGGAAGCCGGCCGGGATTTGCGTCCTGTCGTCGAGGCAATGGGCTTCTGGGGGCAGAAATGGGTCGAATCCCGGCTGTCGCTGAAGAACCTCGATCCGTCGTTGCTGATGTGGGACATGCGGCGCAATCTAAACCCCTCGCCGCTGCCTGAAGGGCGCACGGTGATACAATTCCTGTATCAGGATCTCCCGGCGTCCAAACGGTCGTGGTGGCTGATCGTCGAGAAGCACGGTGAGGTCGATCTGTGCTGGTACGATCCGGGCTTCGATGTCGATCTCTACGTCTCGACCGACCTGCACACGATGACGGCGATCTGGATGGGAGTGCTGACCGTCGAGAAGGCCGGCGCCAGGGTTGCCCTGACCGGCGACCAGGCCATCGGCAGGAAGATGCAGACCTGGCTCGGCCTCAGCCCGTTCGCGGTGGAGCCCAAACGCGCGGCTTAGGAGAATCGGTGCATGTTAGGCGCGCCTGCGGCCCCTGTCATTTGCAAGGTGATAGGGTTGCACGAGGACTTCGGCGGGAATTTTCCATTCCTTGTTCAGTTTGAAGACCATATCCAGGGTGAGTGCGCGCTTTTTGTTCAACACCTCGGTCGCCCGGGGTGATGATCCGATCACCTCGGCCAGCGCCTTCCGCGACAGGTTGAACAGTTCCATGTGCGAATGAATGGCTTCAACGGGATCCGGTGCTTCAATCGGGTAGTGCTTATCCTCATAAGCCTCGATCAGGGTTGCGAGAACGTCGAACCGGTCACCATCGAGAGAGCCGACCTCCGGCTCATTTTCGAAATATTTAGTGATTTCGGCGATCGCCCAATCGTAATCGGCTTCGGTCTTAATGGGTCGAATGTTTTCCATCACACCTTCTCCGGATCAATCTTGTCATACTCTTTGTGCGTGCCGACGAATTTGATCAGAACGCGGTGAAACTTGTAGGCGACGTGGACAATCAAACGATACTTGTTGCCGCTAATGTCGAAAATGATGCGATTGTCACCTACGAAATCAACTGTCGCTCCAAACGCATACTTGACGTCAGCCGGGGTCTTCCAATCAGCATTCCCGACAGCCACATACCAAGCCGTCAAAGGAGCTTCGGCCTGATTGTGTTTTGCCCAAAAATCCTTCAGCGCCTTCTTGGCAATTATCTGCATGACCTGATATAGCAAATTCCCAAATTGGGAACAAGAGGATTTTCCCAAATTGGGAAAGGCAAGTGAGGTTCTCCAGGCACTTGTCAGGAAACGGGTGGCGGGGCCGGCTTGTGGTGGCTTCAATGCGGTCATGTTCATCACCCTGGCCAAGAATCTGAAGTCCGCGCCGCTGCAAATCACCGACGATCCGCGCTGGGCGCGCATCGTCGCGCGCGACAAATCCGCTGACGGCGCATTCTGGTATTCGGTGGCGACGACGGGCGTCTATTGCCGGCCTTCCTGTCCGTCTCGGCGCGCCAATCCGAAAAATGTGCAGTTGCACGACACGCTGGACCAGGCCAGGGCGACCGGTTTTCGCCCGTGCCGGCGCTGCGATCCACATGGCCCGTCGCTCGAGGCCGGCAACGCGGCGATGGTCGCCGCTGCCTGCCGCAGGATCGAGCAGAGCGAGGAAGAACCCTCGCTCGCTGAATTGGCTGATGCCGCCGGCCGCAGCGCCGGTTATTTCCACCGCATCTTCAAGGCGGTCACCGGATTGACGCCGAAGGACTATGCCGCCGCACACCGCGCCGCCAGGGTCCGCCAGGGCCTGGAAGACGGCACCAGCGTGACGGCTGCGATCTACGATGCCGGTTTCAATTCGAGCGGGCGTTTCTATGAGAAATCCATTGGTATGCTCGGCATGACGCCGACGCGCTATCGCGCCGGCGGCTCCCATGAAGAGATCCGCTTCGCCGTTGGCGAGACCTCGCTCGGCACCATCCTGGTCGCGTCCAGCCAAAAGGGCGTCGCCTCGATCCTGCTCGGCGACGATCCCGACGCGCTGGTGCGCGACCTGCAGGAC
>NZ_RZRR01000305.1:0-5701 GCF_003998555.1 Mesorhizobium sp. M7A.F.Ca.CA.002.09.1.1
GGCCCGCCGGCGGCGTGCCGGCTTCCGGGTGGGCGGCGATTGCCGCCTCGAGCGCGGCCGTGTCCATGGCGCGAAGGCGGCCGCTGACGGGAATGCGCACGAGATTGTCCTCGCCGATGCCGGACACCCAGATCGCCCGGTCGATCGACGTGTGCACCTGGTCGGAGGAGTAGATGCGCAGCCGCGCCTGCCCTGCCAGGCCCTGTTTGTTGCCTTGCCAGTCGAGTGCCCGTTCGCGCATGGTCAGCACCGCGGCCAACGTCGCCGATGAGGCTGAATCCTGGATTACGCCCGAGAAGCCTTCCGGCAGACCGAGCGCCTGGCGCATCCAGTCGACGGTGCGCGTTTCGAGTTCGGTCGCCGCCGGCGACGTCTGCCACAGCATGCATTGCGCGGCCATCGCCGAAACCAGATATTCCGCCACCACCGAAACCGGCGCCGCATTGGCCGGGAAATAGGCGAAGAAGCGCGGATGCTGCCAATGGGTCATTCCCGGCAGGATCTTCTCTTCGAAATCGGCGAAGATCCGGTCCATCGGTTCGGCGTCTTCGGGCGGCGAAACCTCGATGCTTCTAGAAATGGCGCCGGGTTCTACCAGTGGCCGCACGGGGCGGTCGCGCAGATTGTTGCGATAGTCAACGCCCCAGTCGGCGGCGCGCCGCGACCATTGCCGGAAATCATCATTGTTCATCCTGTCCTCCCGACATGATCCATCGCTACCATCCGTCGCGGTTGGTCTCTTATTAATTAACGCGTGAAATATATGCAACCAGCAAGAGATGCCGCACGCCTTAGCCAGGGAAATCCGGCAGGCTGGCAAAAGCCGTCTTCAGCGCATTCGACCAGCCATCGGAGATCGTGCGGTAATACTGGTCGTCCTGGCCGATCCGCTTCTTCAATCCGACCTTGAAAGCGTCCTTCTCCAGGAAGAGCAGGTCGAGCGGCAAGCCGACAGACAGGTTCGACTTCAACGTCGAATCGAACGACACCAAAAGCAGCTTCACCGTCTCGGCGAGGCTCATCGTCTTTTCGTAGGCGCGGATGATGATCGGCTTGCCGTATTTGGTCTCGCCTATCTGGAAGAACGGCGTGTCATCGGTCGATTCGATGAAATTGCCTTCGGGATAGATCATGAACAGGCGCGGCTCGCTGCCCTTGATCTGACCGCCGAGGATGAAGGACGCATTGAAATAGGAATCCGCCTTCTCGCCAGCGGGTGACGAATTGGCGATGACCTCCTTGACCGTGTCGCCAACAATGCGGACCGTTTGGTACATCGACGGCGTTTCGAGCAGTGTGGAATGTCTTTCGGAGATTGCCTTGGTGCGCTCGTCAAGCAGGCTGACCACGGCCTGCGTCGTCGCCAGATTGCCCGCCGACATCAAAACGATGACGCGTTCGCCCGGCTCTTCCCAGACATGCATCTTGCGAAAGGTGGAGATGGAATCCATGCCTGCATTGGTGCGCGTGTCGGACATGAACACGAGCCCGCGATCGATCTTCAGGCCAACGCAATAGGTCATGGAATCTCTTCTAGAGCAATTCCAGGAAAAGTGTGAAGCGGTTTTCCGTCCGGAATTGCGTTAAAACAAAGGGATAGAGCGGTTCGGGGTTCCTTGAAACGATGAACCGCTCGGCAGCAATCTTGCGGAGGATTACTGCTCCACCGTGACGGTGACCGCAAGCTGTTCTTCCGCCTGTCCCAGCCGAATTCCCGACACCGGCGTGGCGTCGCGGTAATCGCGGCCCGTCGCCACCTTTACATAGCGCTCGTCGGGCGAGATGCCATTGGCGGCATCGAAGGCAACCCAGCCGAGACCCGAAACATGCGCTTCGGCCCAGGCATGGCTGGCCGCCTGCTCGACCGTCGCATCCAGCATCAGATAGCCGCTGACATAGCGGGCCGGAAAGCCCATGGCACGGGCGGCGGCGGCAAAGATATGGGTATGATCCTGGCAGACCCCGGTCTTGAGCGCCAAGGCTTCCTCCGCCGGCGTCGTCGCATTGGTCGTGCCGGGCGTGTAGGCGACGCGCTCTCCGATGACAGCCGTCAGCCGGTGCAGCCGTTCGATGTCGCTGCCCTTGCCAACCGATGCGGCGAGTTCGCGGATACCGCTGCCGATCACCGTCAATGGTGTCTCATGGCTGTACAGCCAGAGCGGCGTGAAGCCCTGGTGTGGCCCCGAGACGCCCGCGGTGTCGCGCGTCACCACTTCGCCCGACGCCTCCACCGTGATGAAGTCGCGCTCGCCCTCGACGCTCAACAGCCTTGTGTCGTTGCCGAAATGGTCGACAAAGCGGACCTCTTCGCGCGCGCCTTCGATCGCCAGAGCCCAGGACAGAACGGTCTGCGTCGACCCGCTGACTGGAAGCAGCCGCAGCCGCTGCAACAGATAGTGCACCGGCGTATCGTAACGGTACTCAGTTCGGTGGGTAATCTTCAGCCGCATGCTTCTATTCCGTTTGTGAGCGCGATCTCCGGACAAACGGTTTCCGTTTGTCTAAGAAAACCGGCTCCACCTTTCGGGACCATGCTCAATTGAACCGATAATCTTGTGCGATTTCGTCGCCCAGCTTGGTGTTGTCGCGAATGAAATTGGCCAGGAATTCATGCAGCCCGGTATCGAAGATATCCTTGATCGACCCGGCTCTCAGCATTGTCTGCGTCTTCTCGGCCGTTGCGTGGCAGGCATGGCGCTCGCCGTAATCGTCGCCGAGGAATTTCAGATGCTCCGACAGGAAGCGATAGCAGAACATCAGCGAACGCGGCATGCGGACATTGAGGATCAGATAGTCGGCAATGTTGGTCGGCTTGTAATCAGCATCGTAGACCCAGCGATAGGAGCGATGCGCCGAGACCGAACGCAGGATCGATTCCCACTGATAATTGTCGAGCGTCGAGCCAACCCAGGAGATCGACGGCAGCAGCACATAATATTTCACGTCGAGGATGCGCGCCGTGTTGTCGGCGCGCTCGACGTAAGTGCCGAGTTGCGAGAAGTCGAAGATCTCGTTGCGCAGCATGGTGCCGTAGAACGAGCCGCGGATCAGCGCCGTCTCGCGCTTGATGGCGTCGAGCACGCTTGGCAGGTCGCGCTCGTCGATCGGCTTGGCCAGCATCCGCTTCAGCGCCATCCAGGCTTCGTTGATGCTTTCCCAGGTCTCGCGCGTCAGCGCGGTGCGCACCATGCGGGCATTGTTGCGGGCTGTCTCGATGGACGACATCGTGCTCGATGGGTTCGACGTGTCGCGCAACAGGAAGTCGGCGACATTGGCGGCGGTATAGTCGGAATATTTCTGGCTGAAGGTGACGTCGGAACCAGCGCTGAGCAGCACCGAATTCCACTCTTCCGAGGCGCTTTGGGTGCGGGTCAGCGCCATGCGCAGGCCGGCATCGACCAAGCGCGCCATGTTTTCCGCCCGCTCGATATAGCGGTTCATCCAATAGAGCCCGTTTGCGGTGCGGCCTAAAAGCATGAAGTGGCCCTTCGGGCTAGTGAGTAGCGAATAGTGAGCAGTGAATATTAAGCAATTGAATCTCAATGAAATATGGCATTTCCTGTCCCTCTATTTCCGCTACTGACTACTGACTATTCCCTACTCACTCGTCTCAATCATCCAACACCCAAGTATCTTTCGTCCCGCCGCCCTGCGACGAGTTCACAACCAGCGAACCTTCCTTCAACGCGACGCGTGTGAGGCCCCCAGGCACGATCTGGATGCGGTCGGAGACCAGCACATAGGGCCTGAGATCGACGTGGCGCGGCGCCAGCCCTTTTTCCGTCAGGATCGGGCATGTCGACAGCGCCAGCGTCGGCTGGGCAATATAATTCGATGGCTTGGCCGCCAACTTCTTGGCGAAGGTCTCGCATTCCTTCTTGGTTGCCGCAGGCCCGACCAGCATGCCGTAGCCGCCGGAACCGTGCACTTCCTTGATCACCAGCTCGTCGATGTGTTCGAGCACGTATTTCAGGCTGTCGGGCTCCGAGCAGCGCCAGGTCGGAATGTTGCCCAGGATTGCCTTGCGACCGGTGTAGAACTCGATGATCTCGGGCATGTAGGAATAGATCGCCTTGTCGTCGGCTATGCCGGTGCCCGGCGCATTGGCGATGGTGATGTTGCCGGCGCGATAGACATCCATGATGCCGGGTATGCCGAGAGCGGAATCCGGACGGAACGTCAGCGGGTCGAGGAAAGAATCATCGACGCGGCGGTAGAGCACATCGATCTGCTTGTAGCCTTCCGTCGTGCGCATGGCGACATGGCCGTCGACCACGCGCAGGTCCTGGCCTTCGACCAGTTGCACGCCCATCTGGTCGGCAAGGAAGGCGTGTTCGAAATAGGCGGAATTGAAGCTGCCGGGCGTCAGCACCGCAATGGTCGGCGCACCTTTGGTGCTTTGCGGCCGCACCGCCGCCAGCGACTGGCGCAGAAGCTGCGGGTAGTTTTCCACCGGCCGCACCTTGATCTTCTGGAACAGCTCGGGGAACAGCTGCATCATCGTCTCGCGGTTCTCCAGCATGTAGGAGACGCCGGACGGCGTGCGCGCATTGTCCTCCAGCACGTAGAACTCGTCCTCCGAGATGCGGACGATGTCGACGCCGATGATGTGGGTATAGACGCCGGCCGGCGGCCTGACCCCGATCATCTCCGGCAGGAATGCCTCATTCCTGGCGATCAATTCCCTGGGTACGCGCCCTGCCCGCAGGATTTCCTGGCGATGGTAGATGTCGTCGAGGAAGGCGTTCAGCGCCTGCACGCGCTGCTCGATGCCCTGCGTGAGGCGCCGCCATTCATTGCCTGAAATGATGCGGGGAACGATGTCGAACGGGATCAGCCGCTCGGAGGCTTCTTGCTCACCATAGACGGCGAAGGTGATGCCGGTCTTGCGGAAGACGCGTTCAGCGTCCTGCATCTTCTCGGTCAGCCTGGCTGGATCCTGCTCCTTCAGCCAGCGATCATACGCCGAATACGGTCTTCTCAATCCGGAGACTTCCGGAAGCATTTCATCGAACGCTGCCAATCGCATACTCCCCTGTGACGCCATTTCACTGGCGTCGCCGGAGAAAATCAAGCGCAATCGGTGATTTGGGAGATACGGGCGATCAGTATGTTGCGCCTGCCTAAAATTGAGGCAGCTGAAATATGACCTTGATCAGCCTTTGCCTCGTGCCCGGGCAAATGCGTTTACCGGCTAGAAAGCACGGAACGTGACGACGGTGAACGTGTCCTTGATGCCGGGGAGAATCTGCACCTTTTCGTTGACGAAATGGCCGACGTCTTCCTCGTCGTCGACATAGAATTTGGCGAGCAGATCGTAGTTGCCGGCGGTGGAGTAGATTTCCGAGGCGATCTCGGCATCGGCAAGCGCGCTGGCAACCTCATAGGATTTGCCGAGCTCGCATTTGATCTGCACGAAAAACGCCTTCATGGCTTCGTCCCGCTAAACGTCCAAGTCCAGCGGCCCTTCTGGCAGACTGGAGGCGGGCTTTCAAGCGCTGGAATCCGTACTCTGCCGGCCCAGGCCTGGGCTGCGACCTGCCGCAGCTCTCCGCCAGCATGCAACCTGCCGCCGAGCGCCAGCGATTATTCGCGATCGCTGAAACCGCGATGCGCTGCCAAGCGTATGTTATGATGCGTCTTCGGACAGCACCATTTCAAGGGAAGATGTTTCGCGGGACAACGGAGACAGGCCATGCGC
>NZ_RZRR01000306.1:0-5699 GCF_003998555.1 Mesorhizobium sp. M7A.F.Ca.CA.002.09.1.1
CCTGCGTGGCGCCCGCCGCCTGTCTCCCTTTACGGTGCCGTCCTTCCTGGTGAACCTCGCGGCGGGCGCCACGCAGGTCCACCGTGCGCACCGCCTCGGTGATGGCCGGGAACCCGCCGACACCTGAAGCGATGATCGTGGCCGTGCGCAGGCGATCCGTCTCCAAGGCAGGCTTCCATTGCGCCTGCGCAAGCGCCTCTTCCGCCGCCGCCAGCGCGAAGAGAATGAACCGGTCTACCTTGCGCTGATCCTTCGCGGACAGGACGGCATCGGCATCGAAACCAGCCTCGGGGTCTTCGCCCAGGGAGGGAACCACGCCGCCAATCTTAGCCGGCAGCTCTCCCACCACATCGTCAGGAAGCCTGCGAACGCCAGACCGGCCGGCAAGCAGGCGTGACCAGGACGCTTCGACATTGGCGGCAAGGGGCGTGACCGCACCCATGCCCGTGACGACAATCCGTTCCATCTGCTCTCCTATCCTTGCTGTGCTGGCGGCGCTGCTCGCGCCGTTCAAGTAGCGACTGCTTCGCGAACCTGATCGGCCGCCGCATCCAGAAAAGCCTGCGCAAGGTCGGGGTCGTTGACGACCCGCGACAGCACGACCGCGCCGACCATCGTCGAGAGAACGGCCATTGCCTTGTTGCCGGTCTTTTCGATGTCGCCCTCGCCAACCCAACCGCCGAGCATCTCGAGGTACGCCTTGATGCCGGCTTCGAATGACGCCTTCACCTCGGCACCTTGCCTGGCGGCATCCGAGCCGAGCGCAACGACCGGGCAGCCGTCCATCTTTTCTCCGCGATGATCCATGCTGAGGTAGAATGAGATCACCCCGTCGAGCGGGTTCCCGGGATTTGCCGCGGTCGCGGCCGACCATTTGTGGGTGGCGCTTTCCATCGCCCGCCTGGACGCCAGCGCCGCCAGATCGTCCTTCGACTCGAATTGCTTGTAAAAGGCGCCCTGGGTCAGCCCGGCCCCTTTCATCAGATCCTTGAGGCCGATGCCGTCGAACCCGCGCTCCCGAAAAAGCCGGCTTGCCACATTGATCACGGTCTCACGGTTTTCCGCGGCCTGAGTGCGACTTACACGCATCGTCATCTCCTTTTTTAGATTGCATTCGTAATCTATACCCTATATAGAGGGTGAACGCAATCTAAAAAAGGACAAATGAGATGATCCGCAAAACCTTGGGCGCCTCGCTGCTGGCGGCGCTGTTTCTTGCAACCCCGGCTCTTGCCGAGGAAGCCACCATCGGGCGCCCGATCGAAGGCGGTAGCCTGCACCAGGCACACCTGGACATGGTGGTCTACTACGTTCCGGACGGCGACCTGCTTGAGGTCACCGCCACTTTCGCACCGAAGACCGGGGGTGATCCGCTGCGGGTTGTCATGGGCCTCGCCAACAGTGACTCCGTGGCGTTTTCCATACCTGGCCACCCGGGCTCGCTCTACGCGTTCTCAAGGTCCGGTGAGGAAGTGACGGTCTCGACCGAGACGGACACATCCCTGCGAGCCGACGCGACAATGCCCTGACCTGACGCGCAGACCGCGGCCGAGCGATGCTGGCCGGGGTCTCGCGTCGGAACGGCGCGCCACCGATAAGTTTGGAGAGAGGTCACATGCTTTACAGCTATTTTGTCGAGAAATCGATCCGGCAGAGCTTCGACGACGTCAACAACCATCGCTGGGATGCGGCGGTGAAGGCCATCGCGCCGCATGTCCATCACCGGGTTGGTGGCGCACACGCGCTTGGTGGCGAGCGCCACGACAAGCAGGCCCTGCGCCGGTGGTTCGAGCGCCTCGGCCGTGTTCTGCCCACTCTCCATCTCACGGTCAACCACGTGTGGGTGAAGGGCTGGCCGTGGCATACCACCGTGTTTGCCCAGTGGGATGGCACCGCTACCCTGCTCAACGGCGATACGTCCTACGTCAACCGTGGTCTCCACGTGTTCACGCTGCGGTGGGGCAGGGTTCATGCGCTCGAGGAATTCTACGATTCACAGGCGGCGGCGCGCGCTCTCGCCGCCCAGGCCGCAGCCGGCCTCGAAGAAGCTGTCGCCGAACAGACAACAAGCTAGCACAAGCGCGGTCCGAGGACGCCCAAGGTCTACGGGCCGGTGGCGCCGATCGTCTTCGTCTCGTGCCTTGCGCCCACGCACTATGCGCGCAGGCTCGAGAAGCGAGCGCTGGCGCGCTGGACTGCAGGCCCTGCATCGATGCCGGTGCTGTCGCGGCAACGGTCGAGCCGAGGCAGGCATACAGCTTTCCTCTTGGGAATAGGACTTGACATCTTGCCGTTCGAATTGTCCATTTGAAGCTTGACCGGGCCGAACGGGGCGGCGAGGGACAGGGGCAAACCGGCGGGTGGATAGACAGTCGAGTCGAGTGCTGTTGAGGACGGTCGGGCTGACAAAAGCCTTTCGAGGGCTGGTTGCCCTGCGTGATCATTCCATCGAGCTCCACGAACGTGAAATCATTGGGGTAATCGGGCCGAATGGCTCGGGCAAGAGCACGCTTTTCAACCTGATCACCGGCTTCTCCCAGCCGAATTCCGGTAGCATCGAGATGGAGGGCCGGTCGATCGTCGGCCTGCGCACATCGCAGATCGTCGCGATGGGCATCGCCCGCACCTTCCAGGGCTCTCGCCTGTTCGGCAGCCTCAGCGTCGCGCAGAACGTGCTGACGGCGGCGCAGTTGCGCCATCCTGTCGGCGCCGCCGATACCGTGCTGCGCGGTCGGCGTTATCGCGAGCGGGTGGCCGCGACCCGGCAGAAGGCCGACGAACTCCTCGACCTCATGGGCCTGACAGATCAGGCCGGCAGGGTCGCCGCGGATCTTCCCTACGGCGATCAGCGGCGGCTGGAGATTGCGCGTGCGTTGGCGACCGGCCCGCAACTGCTGTTGCTCGATGAGCCCGCTGCCGGTCTTGATTCCAACGAGACCAAGGTGTTGGCAGCGCTGATCCGGACGATCCGTGACCGCTATGGCGTAACGGTGGTCGTTGTCGAGCACGACATGGACCTGATCATGGCGCTGTGCGAACGCATCCAGGTGCTGGCGACTGGCGAGGTGATCTGCGTCGGAACACCGGAGCAGGTACGCGAACACCCGAAAGTGCGGGAGGCGTATCTTGGCCACGCCTAGCCCCGTTCTGCTCAGTGTCGAGAACCTCGAGGTCAATTTCGGCGCGGTGCGTGCGCTGAAGGGCATTTCGCTCGACGTCCATGCCGGCGAGGTGGTGGCGTTGGTGGGCGCCAACGGCGCCGGCAAGAGCACGACCTTGCGCACCATTTCCGGCCTGTCGCGGCCGCGCGGCGGCAGGATCATCTTCGATGGCAAGCCGATTGGAGGTGTCGCTCCGTCGCGCATCGTAAGTCTGGGCATCGCGCAGAGCCCGGAGGGCAGGCGCCTGTTCGGCGGCCTGACGGTGGCTGACAATCTGCGGCTCGGCGCCTGCACCCGCACCGACAAGGATGCCATCCTCAGAGACAGCGAGCGCATGTTCATGCTGTTCCCGATTCTCAAGCAGCGGCTGAAGCAACTGGCCGGCACGCTGTCGGGCGGCGAACAGCAGCAGCTTGCTTTGGCGCGCGCGCTGATGGCGGCGCCGCGCCTGCTGCTGCTCGACGAGCCTTCGCTCGGCGTTGCGCCGCTGCTGGTCCGCCATATCTTCAGCGCGCTTGCCGAACTGAAGCGCCAGGGCATGACGATGCTGCTGGTGGAACAGAACATCACGCTCGCGCTGGACCTCGCCGACCGTGCCTATGTGCTGCGCACGGGCCAGGTGGCGCTGTCTGGCCGGTCCGCGGAACTGCGCGACAGCGAACGCGTGGCGCAGGCATATCTCGGGGCGGCAACATGACCCAGCTGGACTATATCCTGCAGCAGATCGTCAATGCGGTGAGCCTCGGCAGCCTCTACGCACTGGTGGCGGTCGGTCTGTCGATCGTCTTCGGCGTCCTCAAGCTCACCAATTTCGCGCATGGCGACGTCATGATGGTAGGTGCCTTCGGGGTTGCCTTGCTGGTCGGCATCGGCGTTCCGTTCCCGGTCGCCGTGATCTGCGGCATCGCCGCAGCCGCCGCCGCCGGCTTCCTCATCGAACGCATCGCCTACCGCCCGATCCGCGACGCGCCCGACGTTGCGCGACTGCTGACCAGCCTCGCCGTCACCTACATCATCGAGAATGTCGGCATCCTGGTGTTCACCTCCTCGCCGCGCAATTTTCCACTCCCCGATATTCTCAACACCTCCTGGGAAATGTCGAACGGCGCCATCACCTTCACCAGCATCAATCTCCTGACCATCGCGCTGACCTTCGTGTCGCTGCTGCTCCTCGGCTGGTTTATCACGCGCACCACGACTGGGCTCGGCATGCGCGCCGCAGCCGAGGACATGTCGGCGGCACACCTTGTCGGTCTGAACGTCAACCGGCTGATCATCGTCGCCTTCATCGTCGCATCCGCCTATGCCGGCCTCGCCGGCATTTTGTGGGCGGCACAGGCCGGCGTGGTGCAGCCGCAGATGGGCTTCACGCCGCTCCTGAAGGCTTTCGTGGCGGCAATCATCGGCGGCTTCGGGTCGATCGCGGGCGCCCTGGTCGGCGGCTACATATTGGGCGCGCTGGAGATATTCATCGTCGCATTCCTGCCGAGCAGCGTCTCGTCCTATCGCGACGCAATCGTCTTCGCCGTGCTGATCGCCTTTCTCCTGGTGCGCCCGGGCGGGCTGCTCCAGCCAAACCGGGAGATAAAGCTGTGAGCCGGGAAGCGCGGATCACACTCCTCGTCCTCGTCGCCGTGGTGGCGGGGGCAGCTGTCGCATTCGGTGCGCCGCACGTGCTGAGCGACTATTTCGTCCGGATTATCCTGCTGATCGCGCTGAATGCAATCCTGGTGCTGGCGCTGTCGCTGAGCAACGGTTTTACGGGCGTGTTTTCGCTCGGCCATGTCGGCTTCATCGGCGCCGGCGCGTATATTTCGGGAATCCTGTCGATCCCGGTGCAGCAGAAGATGGCATTGCTGCCGCATCTGCCGGGGTTTCTGCATGCTTTCAGCCTCCCCTTCCTGCCGGCGACGCTGGTGGCAGGTCTTCTGACGGCATTGCTTGCGGTGGTCGTCGGTTATCCCTTGATGCGCCTGTCGGGCTATTTCGTTTCGGTGGCGACGATGGGATTCTTGATTATCGTCAACGTGGTGCTGATCAATGCGTCGGATTTCACCCGAGGTGCCCGCACGTTTACCGGCGTGCCGCTGGAGACGACGTTGCCCTGGGTGATGGGTTGGCTCGCCATCACGGTGTTCGTTCTGGCGCGCCTGGTTTATTCGCCTTTCGGGCGCGCCATGAAGGCGGTGCGCGACGACACGATCGCGGCCAGCGCTGTCAGAATCGGCGTGCTGCGGACCAGACTGATCGCCTTCGTCATCGGCGCGTTCTTCTCAGGCGTCGGCGGGTCGCTCTATGCGCATTATCTCGGCTCGTTTTCGCCGAACACTTTCTACTTCGCGCTGACGATGAGTCTGATCACAATGCTGGTGCTGGGCGGCATGGGCTCCCTGACCGGCGCGGTGGTCGGCGTCATCTGCGTTTCGCTGTTGTCGGAGATCCTGCGCTCGGTCGAACGCGGCTTCACGATCGGCGATTTCGCGGTGCCGGCCCTGTTTGGCGCCAGCCAGATCGTGCTCGGCTTCATCTTCATTCTAG
>NZ_RZRR01000307.1:0-5695 GCF_003998555.1 Mesorhizobium sp. M7A.F.Ca.CA.002.09.1.1
GCTGATCGACCACGCCGAAGGCATCTACATGTGGACGCAGGACGGCCGCCGCTTCATCGATGGCTCGAGCGGCCCGATGGTGGCCAATATCGGCCATTCCAATCGCAATGTGCTCGACGCCATGAAGCGGCAGATGGACCGCGCCACCTTCGCCTATCGGCTGCATTTCGAGAACGAGCCGGCGGAGGAGTTGGCGCGGGAGTTGGCCGGCAAGCTGCCGGAGGGCATGGACCGCATCTTCTTCGTCTCCGGTGGCTCGGAGGCGACGGAATCCTGCATCAAGCTGGCGCGGCAATGGGCGGTCGCCACCGGCCAGGCCAGCCGCTGGAAGGTGATCACGCGTTTCCCCTCCTATCATGGTGGCACGTTGGGTTCGCTCTCGATCACCGGCGACGATGCGCTGGCCGAAACGTTCGAGCCGATGATGCGGGTGATGCCAACCGTGCCGGCGCCGAATGCCTGGCGCGACCGCGACAATCTCTCGATTGAGCAGCGCGGCATCCGCTATGCCGACATGCTGGAGGAGAAGATTCTTGCGGAAGGTCCAGACAGCGTGGTTGCCTTCATCATGGAGCCGATCGGCGGTGCGGCGACCGCGGCGCTGGTGGCCCCGGACAGTTATTATCCACGCATCCGCGAGATCTGCGACCGCTACGGCATCCTGCTCATCCACGACGAAGTCATGAGCGGTGTCGGCCGCACCGGCAAATTCCTCGGCGGCGATCACTGGAACTGCAAGCCAGACATCGTCGCCTTGTCGAAGGGGCTGGGCTCCGGATATGCGCCGCTTGGCGCACTCGCCGCACCGATGCGGCTGGTGCAGCCGTTGCTCGCCTCCGGCGGCTTCCAGCACGGCCACACCTATGCCGGCAATCCGCTGGCCTGTGCCGCCGGCCTGGCTGTGCTCGGCGAAATGGACCGGCTCGACCTGATCGCCAATGCGGCAGCCATGGGCGATGTGCTGATGGACGGGCTTAAAGGCCTGGCGAAGCGGTTTCCGTTCCTTGCCGACGTGCGTGGCAAGGGCCTGCTCACCGGCGCCCAGATGGTCGCCGATCCCGAGACCCTAAAACCGATCGACCAGAACAAGAAAGCCACGCAGCGGCTGCTCGACCTCGCCTATGAACGCGGGCTGATCATCTATGGCCGCAGGGTCAAGGGCGGCGTCGACGGCGACAATTTCATGGTCGCGCCACCGATGATCGTCACGGCCGAGCAGGTCGGCGAGATCATCTCCATCATCGGTGACTCGCTGGAGGTTCTGGCCGCCGAGCTCGACCTGCCGGTCGGAGGCCAGGGGTAAGAATGGCACCGCGAAAAGTCATCATCACCTGCGCCGTCACCGGCTCGGTGCACACGCCGTCCATGTCGCCCTATCTGCCGGTGACGCCGGACCAGATCGCCGCAGACGCGATCGCGGCGGCGGAAGCCGGCGCCTCGATCCTGCATCTGCACGCCCGCGACCCGAGGGATGGCCGCCCGACCGCCGATCCGGACGTCTACATGCAGTTCCTGCCGCGCATCAAGCAGGCGACCGATGCAGTGATCAACATCACCACCGGCGGCTCGTCGCTGATGACGCTGGACCAGCGGCTGGCAGCCCCTTTGCGGGCCGAACCCGAAATGTGCTCGCTCAACATGGGTTCGATGAATTTCGCGCTGTTCCCGATGCTCGACAAGCCGAGGGAATGGCAGCACGAATGGGAACCCAAGCTGCTGGAAGCCACCCGCGACACGATCTTCAAGAACACCTTCGCCGATATGGAAGCGGTGCTGGAAAGACTGGGAAAGGGCTGCGGCACGCGCTTCGAATTCGAATGCTATGATGTCGGCCATCTCTATTCGCTGGCGCATTTTCGCGATCGGGGGTTGGTGTCGGGACCGCTGTTCATCCAATTCGTCCTTGGCATATTGGGCGGCATCGGCGCCGACCCGGACAATCTCGTCCACATGAAGCGGATCGCCGACAAATTGTTCGGCGACAGCTACCAGTTCTCGGTGCTCGCCGCCGGCCGCCAGCAGATGCCGCTGATCTCAATTGCAGCAGCCATGGGCGGCAATGTCCGTGTCGGGCTGGAGGACAGTCTCTATGACGGCCGCCAGCTGGCGAAATCCAATGCCGATCAGGTGCGCCGTATCCGTGGCATTCTCGACGGGCTGTCGCTGGAGGTTGCAACGCCCACCGAAGCGCGCGACATGCTGGCGCTCAAGGGCGGCGACCGGGTGGCGTTTTGAGATGCTGATCTGAGATGAACCTGAAATGATTGCCTCGCCCAAAATCCGCCTCCGCCCCGGCCGAGTGGAAGACGTCGAAACCATCCACGCCGCGATCCTGAAACTCGGCACGCATATCGGTGCGCCGGAGGAGATCATTTCGACAGCAGATGATTTGCGCACCTACGGCTTTGGTGAAAAGCCCGCTTTCTCCACCCTGATCGCCGAAGTGGGCGGCGAGTTTGCCGGCCTTTGCCTGCATTTCCCGATCTTTTCGACATGGATGGGGCGGCCTGGCGTCTATGTGCAGGACCTCTATGTCGAGGATCGTTTTCGCGGCCGCAAGATCGGCGAGCGGCTGCTGCGGCGTGTTGCGGCGCAGTGCCGGAAGGAAGGCGGCGTCTATCTCCGGCTGTCCGTCGACACCGACAATGAAGGGGCCAAGGCCTTCTACGAGAGGCTGGGCATCGCCTGGTCGAGCTACGAACAGACCCAAAAAATCATCGGCGAGGCCTTCTTTGCTTTCGCCGACGCGCCGGAAAACGGGGATCAGGAATGAAAGCCTTCTATGCCGAGGAACAGAAGCGCCACGACCCCAGGGCCTTTCTTTCGAGCGGCGCGGCACAGCCCAATCCGGAAAAGCCGGAGCGCATCGAGAGATTGTTAGTCGGCGCACTATCTGCGGGTTGCACGATCGAGCGACCTCGGGATCATGGGCTCGGCCCGGCCGCGGCGGTGCACACGCCGGAATATCTGGATTTCCTCGAGCATATCTACGCGCGCTGGCAGCGCATCGAGGGCGCTTCGGCCGAAGTGATCCCCAACATCCATCCGATCGCGCGCAACGGCTCCTATCCGGCCTCGGCGGTCGGCCAGGCCGGCTATCACATGGCCGACACCGCCTGCCCGATCTCGGGCGAGACATGGCAGAGCGCGCTATGGAGCGCCTGGAGCGCGGTCGATGCGGCCGAGGCGGTGATATCAGGCGCACCGGCCGCCTACGCGCTGTGCCGCCCTCCCGGCCACCATGCCTTTGCCGATGTTGCCGGCGGCTTCTGTTTCATCAACAATTCGGCCGTCGCGGCGCAGGTTCTGCGCAAACGGGCCGCACGGGTGGCGATCCTCGATGTCGACCTGCATCACGGCAACGGCACGCAAGGCATCTTCTATGCACGGCCGGATGTGCTGACCGTCTCACTGCACGCCGATCCGGTGCGCTTCTATCCGTTCTTCTGGGGCCATGCCGACGAGCGCGGCGAAGGGCCCGGCCTCGGCTACAATTTCAACCTGCCGCTGCCGCGCAAATCCGCCGACGCGGCGTTTCTCGAAGCGCTCGAGGTGGCCTTCCAGCGTATCCGTGCCTTTTCGCCCGACGCGCTCGTTGTGGCGCTCGGCCTCGACGCGTTCGAGGGCGATCCGTTCGGCGGACTTTCGGTGACGACGCCTGGCTTCTCGCGCATCGGCGAGGCCATCGCAAAGCTCGACCTGCCGACGGTCATCGTCCAGGAGGGCGGCTACCTCTGCGACAAACTCGGCGACAATCTCACCGCGTTCCTCACCGGCTTCGGCGGCAAGATGCGGTGAGTGCTCAAGCCAGCGTTAGGAGCGCTGCTGCCTGAGCATGGCGATGACCCGATGCACACTTTCCAGCGTTTCGTCGATTTCGGCTGCCGTGTTGTAGTGAGCAATGCCGATGCGCACGACGCCATGCTCGGCTGGAATGCCGAGCTGGTGGACGATCTCCCAGGCGTAGTTGTGACCGGACCACAGGAAGATGTTTTCGGCGTTCATCTGCCGCACGATTGTCTCCGGCACGATGCGCTCGACCGTGAAGGAAACCGTCGGCACGCGATCGCCGAGCCGCTTCGGGTCGGTGATGCCGTGGACGGTCAAGCCCTCGATATCGGACAGGCCGTCGATCAGTTGTTGCGCCAGCGGGTTTTCGTACGCGATCGAAGCCGCGAACGCCTTGGCGATCTTCTGCCTTCTTGAACCGCCCTCGCCCGCCGCCGCGCCAAGGTCGGCAAAGTAGTCGACTGCGGCGGTGAGGCCGGCCATCAGCTCGATCTGCGGCGTGCCGAGTTCGAACCGCTCCGGCAGGCCATTCGACGAACAGCGGCATTTATAGGGCTGCAAGTCATCGATGACGTCGCGCCGGCCCCACAATATGCCCATATGCGGTCCGAAGAATTTGTAGGCCGAGCAGATCAGGAAATCGCAGCCGAGCTCCTGCACGTCGATCAGCCCGTGCGGCGCGAATTGGACAGCATCGACATAGACCAGCGCACCGGCATTCCTGGCTATCGCAGTCAGCGCCTTCACCCGGTTGATCGAACCGGTCAAATTGCTGGCGTAGTTCAACGCGACCAGCCGTGTCTTCTCCGAAAGCAAGCCAGCCAGCGTCGCCTCCTCGACCTGCCAGCTGGTTTCGTCGAACGGCAGCCAGCACACGACGAGGCCGTGATCCTCGGCCAGTTGCAGCCAGGGCGAGACGTTGCCCTCATGGTCCATGCGGGTGAGGATGATCTCGTCGCCGGGCTGCATCGTGCGGCCGAGCGTGCGCGAGATGTGGTAGGTCAGCGTCGTCATGTTGGCGCCGATGACGATTTCCTCAGGGCTTGCGGCGCCGAGGAAATCGGCCATGGCCTCATGTGCCTCATCGACGACGGCCTGCGCGGCAATCGTCGTTTCGAAGTAGCCGCCAAGGTTCGCATTGGTGGTCAAGAGACAGCGCGATACCGCATCCGCCACTGCCTGTGGCACCTGCGTGCCGGCAGGGTTGTCGAGATAGATGCGGCGGCGGCCCTTGTCGGTCAGAGAGAGAGCGGGAAATTTCCCCCGGATAGCCTCGATCGGAAAATTCATTGCCGCCCTTCTCCCATTGTAATCGTTGGATATTCGGCCAGAAATCCCCGTTCAAGGACAGGGATTGCCGACCCGCTGGTGGATCGCATCCACCGCCTTCTGCATTTCGTCGGTCCAGACGACGTCGACGGAAGACAGCGCCATATCGAGCTGCGCAACGGTCGTCGCGCCGACGATGTTCGAGGTCACGAACGGCCGGCTCGAGACAAAGGCGTTGGCAAACAGTGCCGGCTCCAGGCCAAAGGAGCGCGCCAGCTCATTGTATTCGAGTTGTGCCTCGGCGGCACCTGGCGTCTCGTAGCGCTGGCCGCGATTGAACAGCTGCGTGCGCGAGCCCTGAGGCCGCGCGCCGTGGTCGTACTTGCCGGTGAGATAGCCCTGCGCCAGCGGCGAATAGGGCAGCAGCGACACCTGCTCGCGCTCGCAGACCTCGGCGAGATTCACCTCGAAGGTGCGGTTGACGAGATTGTAGGCGTTCTGGATCGACGCGACGCGCGGGCCGATACCCTTGTCGGCTTCGGCAAGGAACCGCATCACGCCCCAGGAACTCTCGTTCGACAGGCCGAAATGCCGAATCTTTCCTGCCTTCACCAATTCGTCAAACACGGCAAGCGTC
>NZ_RZRR01000308.1:0-5693 GCF_003998555.1 Mesorhizobium sp. M7A.F.Ca.CA.002.09.1.1
ATCGCTGGCTGCGCGATTTCCATAATTCCGGCCAGGGCACGCTGGTCGCCACCCAGTCGCTCGCCGACGACCTTTCCGCGCGCGGCTTCACCAAGCTGCGGCCATGGACGCGCGGCGTCGACACCGACCATTTCCGCCCGGACAGGAAGAAGGACCTCGGCTTCCCCGGCCCGATCTTCCTCTGCGTCGGCCGCGTCGCCATCGAAAAGAACCTGGGTGCTTTCCTCGACCTCGACCTGCCCGGCAGCAAGGTGATCGTCGGCGAAGGCCCCGAGCTTGCCAGGCTGAAGGCGAAATATCCGCAAGCGCATTTCCTCGGCCATCGCCCCAACGACGAACTGGCCGAGATCTATGCGTCGGCCGACGTCTTCGTCTTCCCGAGCCGCACCGACACGTTCGGCAACGTCATCATCGAGGCACTGGCCAGCGGCACGCCGGTTGCCGCCTATCCGGTGACCGGGCCGATCGACATTGTCGGCGATGGTTTTGGCGGCGCGGTCTCCAACGATTTGCGCGAGGCCTCACTCGCCGCGCTCAACGTCGACCGTGCCGAAGCCCGCGAACGCGCCATGCGCTATAGCTGGAAGGCCTGTGCGGAAATGTTCCTCGATACGGTCGAGGAAGCACTGGGCACACGGCGAAAGCTGGCGGCCTGATCGTGCTTTTCGTTATCCAAGGGCGAAGCTGACACACCGCCACGGATGACAAAGCGCGGCGACGCACAATCAACCGTTAGTCTGCCACGGCACCTTGTTTCAAAGGGATGGTTCGGCGTGACGTATTGTGCGACTTCGGAGCCATGACCAAGTCAGATTGATAATTGTCGGCGACTCAAAATTTACCATTTCTACCTACATTGTGGCATGCTCGAAGCAACAGCCAGCAACAAAATCAACAGTTACACGAGCCATTTCATCAGGCCAGAAGGTATCTTGCTGATAGTTCTGCTGGTGGTGGCTTTCTTGCCCGTACTGCTCGTCGACATACCCGCTATGGCAGACTATCCAAATCATCTCGCAAGAATGTCGATCCTGATGCGCGCCGGTACGCCCGAAGCCCATCCCTACTATGAAGCCGCGTGGGCACCCTACCCTAATCTAGCCATGGATCTCGTCGTCCCGTTCGCTGGGCGCTTGATCGGGATCGAGCTGGCATCAAAGCTTTTCTATCTAGTCTCGCAAATGCTGGTCGTCAGCGGGGCAATGGCCGTCGGAGCGGCCGCACAGGGGCGTGTGATCCTCAGCGGCTTCGTCGCTTCGCTCTTCCTCTACGCCATGCCTTTCGCTTTCGGATTCGTGAATTTTGAATTTGGACTCGGGATCGTTCTTTGGTCCATCGCGGTTTGGATTTGGCTTGCGGAAAGACCTTTGCCGCTGCGCCTTGCGATCCACGCCGTCTTCGTCGTGGTTCTGTATATCTCTCACCTATTTGCCCTCGGCCTGTATGGCATTGTGGTGGGGCTGTACGAACTCTCCCGCTGGCCAGACCATATTGAGAATTGGAAACGCACGATCTTGCTGGTTGCCGGAATGGCTGCTCCGGTCGTCGCAGTTGGCGCCCTGGCGCTCGCCTACGGCGGCAAAGTGGGTGGCGAAGGAACCGAATGGGCCCTGTCGGCGAAATTGTTGGCGCTGGTTCAAGTCAACGGCTTCAGCAGATACACTTCCTCAGCCGTGACCGTGGTGCTGGTCATTCTCAGTTACCTTGCGGTGAAGCACAGGATGGTGGCGGTCTCTCGCGTCGGCTGCTGGATAGGCTTTGGGCTCTTGTGCCTGTTCATTCTCATGCCGTTTCGCGTTGCGGACACGGCCTTTGTCGACGGGCGCGTCCTTCTGGCGCTTGTTCTGATCCTGCCAGCCTTCGTCACGATCAAGCGTCCGCAAGGCTCGCGTGGAACACTTCTCGTCGCGCTGGCGTTTGGCGCCGGGCTTGCAAACAGTGGCATCGCGATCTGGGCCCAATTGTCGTGCCGCGGCGAATATCGTGCCCTTATGACCGCGTTCGACGCCATTCCAATGGGTTCGCGAATCCTTACCGGCCAGAATGGCCTCCCAGACGACCCGCCAACGAATCTGCTCCTTTATCCAATGTACAATGCTGCCGCGTTGGCTGTAGTCACACGCAATGCACTGATGCCAACGCTGTTCACCTATCCGGGAAAACAGCCGGTGAGGCCCCGGCCGGAAGTGGCAAACCTGACCGTACCGCAAGGCGGGCCTATCCCGATGTCTGAGCTGGAGGCCTACGCCGCCGGTGCTTTACCACCGGTCGAGGCAGCGTATGCAGCGCATTGGACCCGTGACTTTGACTATCTGCTGGTAATCGCGCCGGAGCGCAGCCCGCCACGACACGGCAACCTTGAATTAATCGCCGAAGGCAAACAGTTCAAATTTTACAGAATAAGGAAATTGGTCGACGCGGACAGGAAAAGCGGATGATGTCCACGCGCGACACTCCTGTCACGACATGGCATGAAATTCATGCTGAAGCATCTGCCGAAAGGATTATCAATCCATCCCGGTTCGCGGGGGATTCCGATCCCCAGTTGAGACCCTAAAACAACCGCCCGCCATCCGGCACCTTACGCTCGATCGCGCCGAGCACCACGGCGCCCTCTTCGTCGGGAAAGCCGAGAGTGAGCACTTCCGACATGAATGGACCGATCTGGCGCGGCGGGAAATTGACCACCGCGAACACCTGCCGGCCGATCAGCGTCTCCGGTGTATAGTATTTGGTGATCTGCGCCGACGATTTCTTGATACCGATGCCGGCGCCGAAATCGATCTTCAGCTTGAACGCGGGCTTGCGCGCCTCGGGAAACGGCTCGGCCTCGACGATCGTGCCGCCGCGGATGTCGACACGATCGAAATCGGCAAAACTGATCTCGGGCTTGCGCTCGGTGTTCGAACTCATCTTGGTCTTGTCTGCCTTAACGGGGACTCAGGCGTTGCCGTAGGTCTCGAACAGCACACCGGCCAGGGCATCCTTGGCCGAGGTTCCCGACCAGACGACGAACTGGAATGCCTGGAAATAGCATTCGCAGGCTTCCAGCGCCGACGACAGCAACACTTCGACCTGCTGGCTCGACGGCTCGACCCCGCCGGCCAGCAGCAGCGACTGGCGGAACATGATCGCGCCCTCCTGCTCCCAGAGGTCGAAATGGCCAAACAGCATCTGCTCGTTGATCAGCGACAAGAGCCGCATCACTTCCAGCGTGCGGGTCTCCGGCACCTTGATATCGAAGGCGCAGGCCAGGTGCAGCGCCTCGAAATCCTCCATCCACGAAAAGGAGACGTGATAGTCGGTCCAGCTTCCGGCAACCGAGATCGAAATCTCGTCGTCGCCGGCCCGCTCGAAAGACCAGTCGTTGTTGTGGGCCACCTGCTCGATAACATCCACCGGATGGATTTCGCGGGAGAATTCGAGTTCGAGAAGTTCCATGGAATGCTTCCTGTCGTTCTGTACGAGCGCCGCCACACGCTCCGCGGGAGGGCACACACAACGAACAATCTTGTCTAGAACTCGGACGGCCAGGACTTTCCTCGCGCAAAGACGACTTCTCGACGCAAAGACCCCAGACCGGACCCCACCGCCCGGTCGCATGATCCTGCTCCGAATCATGCAACAAATTCAGTCTATTGATCGGGAGTCGCGTGAACAGCCCAATTTTTCGCACTGCGTCATTCGCATGTGGAAAGCCGCTGTCACAAAGATTCATGCAATGCCGTTAAGCGATTCACGGCAAAGCGCTTTTCAGGATCGGGCTATGTGGAAAAGTTTAACGATTATTTTTTTGTGCGCGGCTTGGCGGCCGTCGCTGATGTGGCGTCGCCGGCCAGTTCTGCAAGCTTCGCCTCGAGCGCCTCGATGCGGGCGGCAAGGCGGGTGTTTTCTTCCCGCGCCTTGGCGGCCATCTCGCGCGCGGCTTCGAACTCTTCGCGCTGCACCACGTCCATCGTGTTGAGAATGCGCTCGGCCTGCCCCTTGAAGGCGGTCTCCACCTCACGGCGCACGCCCTGGGCGGCGCCGGCGGCGTCGGTCATCAGCTTGGCGAATTCATCGAGAATGCGGTTCGGTCCGGTCGACATGGCAAATCCTCGCGCTTGCACAAAATTGACGTAGTGGCGCCGCGCGTCGAATGCAAGCTTGTTGCACCTTGCTGCGGCATCAAGTCGAGTGCGCCCACCTTGCCTTGACCCTGCCAAAACCCTGCCGCATGGTCCGCGCCGAAACACGTTCGCAATCGAGAGTTCCCCGTTGAACGAATATTTCCTGCTGCCGCTGGCCTCCCTGCCCTTCCCCAACATCAACCCGATCCTCATCCAGATCGGGCCGCTGGCGGTGCACTGGTATGGCGTCGGCTATATCGTCGGCATCCTGTTCGCCTGGTGGTATGCCAAGCGGCTCGCCGCCAATGCCAGGCTGTGGCCGAACGGCGTCCTGCCGATGAAGCCGGAGGATCTCGACGATTTCATCGTCTGGGCGGCCATCGGCGTCGTGCTCGGAGGCCGCACCGGCTATGTGCTCTTCTATGATCTGGCGCGCTACATCGCGCACCCGCTCGATATCTTCGCCGTGTGGCAGGGCGGCATGTCGTTCCATGGCGGCCTGCTCGGCGTCATCCTCGCCATGACGCTGTTTTCCATCAAGCGCGGCATCCGCACCTGGTCGCTGTTCGATGTCGTGGCGGCCGGCGTGCCGGTCGGCCTTGGCCTGGTGCGCGTCGCCAACTTCATCAATTCCGAGCTGTGGGGCCGGCCAACCGACGTGCCCTGGGCGTTCGAATTCCCCAATGGCGGGCCGTTTGCCCGTCATCCGAGCCAGCTTTACGAGGCGCTTCTGGAGGGCGTGGTGCTGTTCCTCGTGCTGCGCATCCTCACCCATTCGCGCCTTAAGCTGAAGACGCCGCGCTTCGGCGGCGGCGCCTTCATCTGCGGCTACGGCCTGTCGCGTATCTTCGTCGAGTTCTTCCGCGACCCCGACCAGCAGCTCGGCTATCTCCTCGGCACCAACTGGTTGACCATGGGCATGATCCTGTCGTCGCCGATGGTGTTGGCCGGCATCTGGGCGATGCTGACCGCCAAGCCGGTGGCACAGCCGCAGCCGGCATGACACGGCTGAAGACCCGCATCGTCGACCTGATCGAGGCCCTGGGGCCGCTTCCCGTCAACGAGTACATGGCGCTGTGCCTGTTCGACCCGGCGGACGGCTACTACACGACGCGCGAGCCCTTTGGTGCGGGCGGCGACTTCATCACCGCGCCGGAAATCAGCCAGATGTTCGGCGAACTGGTCGCCGTGTGGCTTTATCAAGCCTGGCTGGCGGGCGGCCGGTCGCGGTCGGCCACCATCGCCGAGATCGGACCCGGCCGCGGCACGCTGATGAAGGACATGCTGCGCACGCTGTCGCGGCTCGATCCTGACCTGGCCAACGGCGCCACCTTCGCC
This sequence comes from Mesorhizobium sp. M7A.F.Ca.CA.002.09.1.1, assembly GCF_003998555.1. Lineage (NCBI taxonomy): Bacteria > Pseudomonadati > Pseudomonadota > Alphaproteobacteria > Hyphomicrobiales > Phyllobacteriaceae > Mesorhizobium > Mesorhizobium sp. M7A.F.Ca.CA.002.09.1.1. The sequence goes on from NZ_RZRR01000308.1 coordinate 5,448, forward strand.
ATGATCGAGACAAGCCCGCGCCTGACCGAGGTGCAAAAAAAGACGCTTGGCGTCACACCCTTCGCGGTTGGCTGGCACGAAACCATCGAGACCTTGCCGCAACAATCGCTGTTCATCGTCGGCAACGAACTGTTCGACGCCGTTCCCATCCGCCAGTTCATCCGCGCCGGCGCCGGCTGGCGCGAGCGCATGGTCGGCCTCGACGAGACCAACGACCTTTGCTTCTTCGCCGGCGCCGGCTCGGCC
>NZ_RZRR01000309.1:0-5688 GCF_003998555.1 Mesorhizobium sp. M7A.F.Ca.CA.002.09.1.1
CACAGGTTGGGCTTGAAGGTGATGATCGACGAGGTGCTGTCGCACACCGCCGACAACCACCCGTGGTTCAAGGAAAGCCGGTCGAGCCGCAGCAACCCGAAAGCCGACTGGTACGTCTGGGCAGACGCCAGGCCGGACGGCACGCCGCCCAACAACTGGCTGTCGATCTTCGGCGGCTCGGCCTGGCAATGGGACACCAGCCGCCAGCAATATTACATGCACAATTTTCTGGCCGAGCAGCCCGACCTCAACTTCCACAACCACGAGGTTCAGGACGCGTTGCTCGACGTCACCCGCTTCTGGCTGGAGCGCGGCGTCGATGGTTTCCGGCTCGACACCATCAATTTCTACTTCCACAGCCAGGGCTGGGAAAACAACCCGCCGCTGCCGCCGGAAGAGCGCAACGACCAGACCGCGCCGGCGGTCAACCCCTACAACTACCAGGACCATCTCTACGACAAGAGCCGGCCCGAGAATCTCGGCTTCCTCGAACGGTTCCGTGCCCTGCTCGATGAATATCCGGCAACCGCAGCGGTCGGCGAGGTCGGCGATTCGCAGCGTGGGCTTGAAGTGGTGGCCGCCTACACCGCCGGCGGCAAGCGCGTGCACATGTGCTACTCCTTCGATTTCCTGGCGCCGGAAAAGATCAGCGCGGGCAAGGTCCGCTCGGTGCTGGAATCCTTCGGCAAGGTCGCCAGCGATGGCTGGTCGTGCTGGGCCTTCTCCAACCACGATGTAATGCGCCCGGCCTCGCGCTGGGCCGCCAATGAGCCCGACCCGACCGCCTACCTCAAGGTCATCTCGGCGCTGCTGATGTCCTTGCGCGGTTCGGTCTGCATCTATCAGGGTGAGGAACTTGGGCTCGGCGAGGCCGACCTTCGGTTCGAGGATTTGCAGGATCCCTACGGCATCCGCTTCTGGCCTGAATTCAAGGGCCGCGACGGCTGCCGCACACCGATGGTGTGGGACGGCGGCGCCAAGAATGGCGGCTTCTCCCAGGCAAAACCCTGGCTGCCGGTGCCGGCCAAGCATTTGGCGCAAGCGGTCAATGTCCAGCAGGGCGACGAGGCTTCGCTGCTCGAGCACTACCGGCGCTTTCTCAGCTTCCGGCGTGCCCATCCGGCGCTGGCCAAGGGCGACATCACCTTCATCGAAAGTGAGGGAGATACCGTGGCCTTCACGCGCCGCGCAGGCAACGAGCAGATCGTCTGCGTCTTCAATCTGGGAGCCGGGCGGGCCAAGGTTGACCTTGGCGGCCGATCGCTGCAACCTCTGCCCGGGCACGGATTTTCGGGGCAGGCGAGCAGCGGTTCCATCGAGCTTGGCGGCTACGGCGCCTGGTTCGGGCGTCTCGACTGAATTTCCAATCACTGGAGGAAACCAATGGCCGATGTCACGCTAAGACAAGTGAAGAAGTCCTACGGCAATCTGAACATTCTCCACGGCATCGACCTCGATATTAGGTCGGGCGAGTTCATCGTCTTCGTCGGCCCGTCGGGCTGCGGCAAGTCGACATTGCTGAGGTCGATCGCCGGGCTCGAGGAAATCACCTCCGGCGAACTCAGAATAGCCGGCGAAGTGGTGAACGACGTGCCGCCGTCGAAGCGGGGCATCGCCATGGTGTTCCAGTCCTACGCGCTGTACCCGCACATGACCGTCTACGACAACATGGCGTTCTCGATGAAGATCGGCAAAGAGAACAAGGCCGAGATCGACCGCCGCGTGCGCCAGGCCGCCGAGATCCTGCAGCTGACCAAATATCTCGACCGCCTGCCCAAGGCGATGTCGGGTGGCCAGCGCCAGCGCGTCGCCATCGGCCGCGCCATCGTGCGCAATCCGAAGGTGTTCCTGTTCGACGAGCCGCTTTCGAACCTCGACGCCGCGCTGCGCGTCGCCACCCGCATCGAGATCGCCAAGCTCAAGGAATCGATGCCCAACACGACCATGATCTACGTTACCCACGACCAGGTCGAGGCGATGACGCTGGCCGACCGCATCGTGGTGCTCAAGGACGGCCATATCGAGCAGGTCGGCACGCCGATGGACCTCTACAAGAAGCCCGGCAATCTGTTCGTTGCCCAGTTCATCGGCTCGCCGGCCATGAACATCCTGCCGGCGACCATCGAAAAGACCGGAAACCCGACCGTCGTCAGCCATGTCGGCGGACGCAAGGCGACCGTGCCGATTGCGACGCCGGCTTCGGCAAAGGGCGCTGCGGTGAGCTTTGGCGTGCGGCCGGAGGACCTGATCATCGCCAGCGGCGCGGACTATCTGTTCGAGGGGACGGTCGACTATGTCGAGCAACTCGGCGAGGTGCAGCTTGTCTATGTCGACATCGGCCGCGCCGATCTGCCGCTGGTGACCAAGCTGCCCGGCAATGTCGAGGTCAAGCGCGGCTCGACATTGCGGCTGAGCGCCAATGGCGAGGACCTGCATATCTTCGACGCGGATGGACGTTCTTTCGCGTTGCATGAAGTGGAAGCAAAGGCGGCTTAACCGCAATTACCGTGTCAGGCACAAAAAAGAGCGGCGGGCCGGGCCCGCCGCTCTTTGACTTGGAGATCGACTTCGGTTGTTAGTTGTTGCCGAAGAGGTTGCGGTCGGCACCTTGCGGAGCAGACTTCTGGGTGGTGTCACCCGACGAGTTCAGCAGCTTGTAGACCGGCGAACCGGTGTTGCGTACCGAAGAGGTGCGCGTGCTGTCGACCGAAGTCGTGGCGGCAGGCTGATTGGCACCATTGGAGCCAAAATTGTCGCTGCCGGCGAAGGCACTGCCGGTGATGGCCAGAACGGCGGCGGCAGCAATAAGGATCTTGTTCATTTTAGTCTCCTGAATTCTGGATTTCGCCAGGACGGCAGACACAGCTGCCGTCGGTTGCGAAATTGGTTGTTAGCGACCGAAGAGGTTACGGTCGCTGCCCTGAGCGGGCGTCTGGGCAGCCGGTTCCGAGGTTTTGGTGGAAGCCGTGTACGACTGGTCCACAGCGGCGGCAGGCTGGTTGGGGCCGTTCGAACCGTAGTTGTCGCTGCCCGCGAAAGCGCTGCCGGTGATGGCCAGAACGGCGGCGGCAGCAATGAGGATCTTGTTCATCTTGAATACTCCTGAATGTCTGAATTTCGCCAGGGCGGCGGGCGAGCCCGCCGTCGACCGGGAAACTGGGAATCGGCTGTTAGTTGTTGCCGAAGAGGTTGCGGTCAGCACCCTGGGCAGGCGCCTGAGCAGCCGGTTCCGACTTCTTGGTCGAAGCGGTGTACGAGCTGTCGACAGCAGTGGCTGCCGCGGCGTTGGAACCGTAGTGGTCGCTACCAGCGAAGGCGCTGCCGGAAATGGCCAGAAGGGCTGCGGCAGTGAGAATGATCTTTTTCATTTTTGGTACTCCAGTATCGTCTTTTTTCCGTCCGTCTAGCGGCGTGTCTTGGAAATGAAATCGCGTCGTTCGGACAGCCCCGATGTGGGAGGGCAAGGTCGTCTTTTCCAATCACGAAGTTGTTCCGTGTGGACCATGAATCCACACCTTGAAATTGTGCCAACGGAATCTAGGGATGCATTTTTCTTCTTCATATCAGTGTGTTAGGTGTAGCCACCTGATGGATCACTGACTGTTTCAGAGGCCCAGCGTTCACACCGTCCTGCACGCACCGTCAACAGAAACGAACCGTTCGGTTCGATTTTAGGGCGAACTAATAGTCATTTTTCGAAACCATTAACCTTTTTTGACCCCCCGCGAAGGGTCGGATTCGGGAAGATCGCAGCCGGCAAATGGCCGCCCGGGAGGTGGGATCTCGGCCCGCGACGAGCTGCAGTAGCGTTTCGCATGCCGTGTCGCGCCGCATGGATACGATGTCGTTTTCATGCCGACGGCGCGCCCGCGATCGTGGTTAGATCATACCATCTCAGGTGCCGCTTCGTGACGACGAGGCGGAGAATTGGGAAGCCGGTCAGAATCCGGCGCTGCCCCCGCAACGGTGGTGGAGTTCAAGTCGCAACGGGAGACCACTGGGCAACCGCCTGGGAAGGTGTCGCGATGGTCCGCAAGGACAACTCCAGAGCCCGGAAACCAGCCCGAGATTTTTAGACTCGACTGATCGCGGTGGGCGGTCAAGAGGTGGATAGCGCATGTCCGGCACACAGCCGGCCTGCGCTTCAATCCTTCCTCCGTCACCACCAGTTCAGTCCTTAGGAACGAGGACAGGACATGGATATCCGCAACGACATGCTGAGGCTCCTGAAGGGGCGCCGGCAAGGCTTTTCGCTGGAGCAGCCCTTCTACACCGATCCGGACTACTTCAAGCTCGACATGGAGCTGATCTGGTATCGCGACTGGCTGTTCATCGGCCATGATTGCGAACTGCCGAAGCCGGGCAGCTACATCACCGTGCAGGTCGGCGATTATCCGGTCGTCCTTGTCCGCGACCAGCACGGCAAGATCAACGCCTTCCACAATTCCTGCCGCCATCGCGGCAGCCGCGTGTGCAACACGGAGAAGGGTACCGCGGCAAAGCTCGTCTGCCCGTATCATCAGTGGACCTACGAGCTGGACGGCCGCCTGCTGTTTGCCCGCCAGATGGCCGACGGTTTCGACAAGAGTGATTTCGGCCTGAAGCCGGTCGCCTGCGAGAGCGTCGGCGGCTACATCTTCATCTGCCTGGCCAAGGAACCGGCAGATTTCGCGCCGATGCGGGCGATGATCGAACCCTATCTTTTGCCGCACCGGCTGCGTGAAGCAAAGATCGCCTTCGAGAGCACGATCGTCGAGAAGGGCAACTGGAAGCTGGTCTGGGAAAACAACCGCGAGTGCTACCACTGCGCCGCCAATCATCCCGAGTTGTGCAAGACCTTCCCCGAGGCTCCAACCATAACCGGCGTCCATGGCGCCGACAGCGACCCTGAAATGGTCGCACACTGGGCCAGATGCGAGGCATCAGGCTTGCCGAGCAAATTCCGCATCGATCCGGCAGGGCAGTACCGCGCCACCCGCGCGCCGCTGCTGCGCGATGCCGTCAGCTACACCATGACGGGAAAACGGGCGGTCCAGAAGAACCTGTCCGACAGCGTTTCAACCGACCGCATCGGCTCCTTGCTGCTCTATCACTATCCGACGACCTGGAACCATATCCTCGGCGACCACGCCGTTACCTTCCGCGTGCTGCCGATCAGTGCCACGGAAACCGCAGTGACAACGAAATGGCTCGTCCACAAGGATGCGGTCGAAGGCGTCGACTACGACCTCGCTGAGCTCACCCATGTCTGGACCGAGACCAACGACCAGGACCGCCGCATCGTCGAGGAAAACGCCTTCGGCATCCTGTCGCCGGCCTATGAACCAGGCCCCTATTCGGAGCTGCATGAGGGCGGCGTGATCCAGTTCGTCGAGTGGTACGCGTCGTTCATCGGGCCGCGCCTTGCCGAAGGCGGCCGGCCGGCCCTGCGCAGCGTCGCCTAGCCCAGGGGACAAGAGGATGAATGCGATGACGGACCTTGGCCTCTATCGCCATCTCGACCAGATGACGCCCTGGAACGACAGGCTGCAGGTGCTGGAAGTGATCGGCGTCAGCGACGAAGCGCCTGACGTGAAGACCTTCACCTTCCGCTCCGACAACCAGACCTGGTTCCGCTACAAACCGGGGCAGTTCGTGACTCTGGAACTGCCGACATCGGACGGGCCGCTGATGCGCACCTACACCTGT
>NZ_RZRR01000030.1:0-15180 GCF_003998555.1 Mesorhizobium sp. M7A.F.Ca.CA.002.09.1.1
TCAAGGGATTGGTCATCATCGTGGCGGTCGCCCTCGACCGCTACAGGCTCCAGGCAGGAGCAAGAACGTGATTGACCTTAGTCGCCGGCGTCAACGACCGGTTTGTGTAACGCACCGTGAGAGGCGCGGGGCAATCGGAGGAAAGCAATGAAGACCATCGCCAAACTGCTCTGCGGCGTCGCACTCGCGTCGCTCGCCATCGCGCCTGCTTCGGCCAAGGACCTCAACAAGGTCGGTATCTCGGTCGGCCTGCTCGGCAATCCCTTCTTCGTCGCCACCATCAAGGGCATCGAGGACGCGGCCAAGAAGATCAACCCGAAGGTCGAGGTGACCTCGGTATCGGCCGATTATGACCTGAACAAGCAGGTCTCGCAGGTCGATTCGTTCATCGCCGCCGGTGTCGACGTGATCATGCTCAATGCCGTCGACGCCAAGGCGATCGCGCCGGCGGTGAAGAAGGCACAGGCCGCAGGTATCGTCGTTGCCGCCTTCGACGTTTCGGCGCCGGGCGCCGACGTCACCGTGATGACCAACAACGTCAAGGCCGGCGAAGAGGCCTGCCAGTACCTGGTCGACCACACCGGCGGCAAGGGCGACTACGTCATCCTCAACGGACCGGCATCGTCGTCGATCCTGGAGCGGGTGAAGGGCTGCAAGAACGTGCTTTCGCAGCATCCCGACATCAAGATCCTCTCCGACGACCAGAATGCCGAAGGCTCGCGCGACGGCGGCCTGAAGGTGTTCCAGTCGCTGCTCACCCGCTTCGACAAGATCGATGCGGTGTTTGCCATCAATGACCCGACGGCGATCGGCGCCCAGCTCGCTGCCAAGCAGCTCAACCGTTCGGAGTTCATCTTCACCGCCGTCGACGGCGCGCCCGATATCGAGAAGGAACTCTCTTCCGGCACCTCGATGATCAAGGCCTCGGCCTCGCAGGATCCCTATGTGATGGCCGGCCAGTCACTGACGATGGCGGCCGAGCTGCTGGCCGGCAAGAAGCCGGCGGAGCCGACCGTTCTGCTCGACCCGAAGCTGATCACGGCCGAGAACCTGAAGGACTACAAGGGCTGGACCGCAGCCCGCTAAATTCTTCCAAGACCGGTGCGGCCGGGATGACCCGGCCGCACCTTGTCAGCACCGGAGACGATGATGTCGCGTATTGGAATCCATTCTTTCGTCTGGTCGGCGAGCTCGGCTCAGGCCGATCTGGAGCGCACGCTGGCCAACACCAGGGAGGCCGGCTTCGATCTCATCGAATTCTCCTATCTCGCCCCCGCCGATGTCGACATCGGCGGGCTCGCCAGGCGCATCGCCGATCTTGGCCTCGGCGTGGCGATCAGCATCGGATTGCCTGTTGACGGCGATATTTCGAGCGCCGACAGGGCGATTGCCGCGCGCGGCGTCGAAATCCTCAACGATACCATCGCGCTGACGCGTGACCTCGGCGGCCGGAAGGTCGCCGGCATTCTCTCGACCAGCCACGGATTGCAGGTCGAGGCGCCGACGCGCGATCAATGGCAGCGCAGTGCCGGCACGCTGGCCAAGGTTGCCGAAACAGCCAAGGCGGCCGGCGTCACGCTCAACCTCGAGATCGTCAACCGCTTCGAAAGCAATCTGCTCAACACCGCCGCGCAAGGACTGGCCTTCATCGAGGACACTGGCTCGGACAACATCTTCCTGCATCTCGACACGTTCCACATGAACATCGAGGAGGCCGATGTCGGGCTGGCCATCCATCAAGCCGCGGACAAGATCGGCTATGTCCATATCGGCGAAAGCCATCGCGGCTTCCTCGGCACCGGCAATATCGATTTCGCCGCGATCTTCGATGCGCTGACGGCGATCGGCTACAGCGACGATCTCAGCTTCGAATCCTTCTCTTCGGAAATCGTCGATGAGCACCTGTCGAAGAAGACCGCCATCTGGCGCAATCTGTGGACGGACAACATGGCGCTGGCCAAGCACGCGCGCGCCTTCATCGGGCTCGGGCTGGAGACGGCAAGGCGCAAGGCGGAACTCGTTTCGGCGCGCCACAAACCCTGACCCGCCCGTCGAGAGGGCGCGGCGTGCGCCGCATGGCAGGGCTCTGACTTCAAATCAACAAACGGCCTTATGGCAGCCAGTGCTGGCAGCTTTTGCGCCGCCAGCTTTTTCGCGATAGGAATTTTTTCTTGACTCGGTGACCTCAGCTATGGTACATTTTTGCCTATGGTGCTGATTTGCGCCAGTGACCCGCCGCACAGGCGGGTTTTTGTTTGATGCACCGTCAGCCAAGGTGCCGGCCGTATGGCGGCGGCATTGCTCGCGGCAGGTGCATCGGTTATCTGACCGGCCAGGCAAACAGCGCCACGCAATCCCCAAACGGAGTTCAGCACATGACACGCGAGACAATCCTCAAATTCGGCACCGTCGAACACGCGGACGCAGGCGATCTGGCTGGCTGGATCGTCGTCGAGGGCAGGCCGACCATGCAAACCGCCGTCCAGCACACGACCGAGGACGGCAAGGTGTTGTCGGGCACCTGGCGGGCGACACCCGGCACCTATCACGCCACCTATACCGACTATGAGTTCGTGCACATGATCGCCGGCCGCATCATCATCACGCCGGACGGCGGCACGCCGGTCGAGGTCGGCCCCGGCGATGCCTTCGTCGTGGAAGCGGATTTCAAGGGAACCTGGAAGATCATCGAGCCGGTGACGAAGCATTTTGTCGTGCGGGTCGGCTGAAGCGGGGTGATCCGTCTGGCCGCGCCATCGCGGCGAGTGCTCAAGCGAAGCTTTTTCGTGCCTCCGGGGGCCTTTTGGAGGCCATCCCACCGACATCGCCTGGGTGTCGCCGATGGCTCGGAGGAGGTGCGCTGACCTGGGCGCGGTAAGCGTATTCGCTGATCTCTGCATTCGCCGGGGCCTCGGCCAGGCCACTCCTCGGACTCCGGTCATTGGGTCATGAAGGCGTCTGCGGCGTCATCCAGACGGTCGGCCTCGACATGAATGATACGGCACTCGCCAGCCAAGCGCCCTCTCATCGGTGCTTGCCGGCCAGGTATCCTTGATAGACCGGATTGATCCCCTAGTTCTTTCGGGGGCGCGGCAATCGCGAGGTTGCCTCGGGGGCAGCGGCGGTTCGCGCCGTTCTGACTGCACGCCGCGGAAAGACGGTTGGACCGACGCATCCATGGAGGTCGTCGTGCGTCAATCGCGTGGATTCACCTGTGCGTATTTCGTCTTAGCTTGCTCGATCGCGGTAGTTTGCGCAGGAGCTGCAACCGGTGGTCAGCAAGGCGGAGGGCATGGCAACGGCGGCCATGGTTCTGGTGACCATGGGGGCGGTGGAGGTCATGACGCCGGCGGCAACCAGGGCGGCTCGCACAAAGGGACTGGCGACGACCCCGGCGGCTCCAGTTCGTCGGCGGACGACGGCGAGACCAGCACAAGCGGCACTACGACAGCCCCGGGGACTGTAGGTTCGGCCACCGCCACTGCTGTTGCGTCCGCAAGGGGCGGACAGTCGCTCGACCTCCCGGCCGCTCTCCAGCCTCCCAGCGACAGCAAAACTCAATCAACAGTCAGCCGAACCGAGGCGCTGCCGGGCGTCCCGGATAAAGTCGTTCGGGCCTGCCATGATGCCATCGAGTCGGCCGCCGCTCCGTTGGGGGCGACCAGCGTGCGCGTCACCAGCGCGGGCTTCGTACATCAGTTGAGTCGGGCGACGATCTCGGCCCCCATCGAGGTCAGCATCGACTATGCGCGGCAAGGCAGCGTGGAAACGCGGCAGGCGGCGATCCAATGCGAATTGGACGCGACAGGCAGCGTGATCGGCCTGACATAGCGCATCGCGCAGAACACTCTCGCTGATGAAGCAGGGTGAATTCGAGAGGCCATTCATCTTTGGCCGAAATGGCAGCAGGCCTCGGGTGCATTACGAAGGGGTGCGGGGCATCAAAAATGGCCTTCCACGGAAGCGACCGCGCAGTCGGAAATCACTGCGGTGTCACGTGTCTTGGCAAGAGCGAATAAGGAAGTGTGATCGAACGCACCCGGGTCATCCGCGAAGGGCTGCGAACCTTGCCAATCTTCTTGCTGACGGCCTTCACCTGGCTGGCTGCCGCGCGGCCAGAACGCGGCTTCAGGGGCGGTTCGATCTGCGCGCTGCGGCGCTCAGTCCTGAGCCTGTCGTTGTCCCCGCGCGCCGCAGCCAAGTCGCGGGCAAGAGAAACAGTGGCCTTGCGTTGCTCGTCCAGAGCCTCCTGAAGCTTAGCGACACGCACCAAAAGAGCTTGGGCGGCGGCTTCGCGCTCGATGCGTGCTCTGTCGAGATCCTTACGATTCATGACGGCTGTAGTACGTTCCCGTGCCAGGGCCTGTGCCGTCTCGGTTGCGGCCTGCTCGGCACGCTCTTTCGCTGAGACTGCCTTGGCTCGCTCCAGTTCAGCCGCCTGGCGCTCGATGCGAGCTTCTTTCAGCTCCTCAACGGCCGCTGCTGCTGCAGCGCGTTCTCGTGCGAGCGTTCGCTCCGTGTCAGCTGCGGTCCGCTCCACTTGTTGTCTCGCTGTGACCGCGTCGGTCTGTTCCTGCTCAGCCGCAGCCGTACGCTTCATGAGTGCGGCATTGGCCAGTTTCGCTTCGGCGAGATCGCCACGAAGCAGCTCCGTCTTCCGGCGCTCGTCGTCGAGTATGCCGCTCGCCTGCACCAGTGAAGCCTTGGCCGTGGCGCGATCCTTGGCGGCCTCGGTCTCAAGCTGTTCAATTTGGACGCGCGCTTGCGATAAATCGCGCGCCTGCCTTTGGGCTTGCTCCTGCTCGAGATGAGCAGCGGGCATCTCCTTAAGGACATAGCTGGCGCCCTCGCTCAGCATCGTGCCGGCCTCTCCCGCAATGCGCCGCAACGCGTCAAGGGTGCGGGCTGCCGCGAGTTCATTGCGCAACCGCTCCTCGCGCGCGTCATCGGCAGCTGCCATGCTTGCCCTCAGCGTGTGGATCTGCTTGCTCGCCTCGAGGAGCGCTCCCTGCAGAGCGGCGCTCCTGGCACGCTCGCCTTCCGCCGCCCGGTGCTCCTGGTCGGCCAATTGTCTCGCAGCGGCAGCCTGAGCACGATCCGTCCCGGTTTGCGCCTGGTTAGCCGTGAGATCCGGGCCAAGCAATTCGGCACTCGCCTGAAATCCCAGCGGGCGCGAAAGGTCTCGATGGGCCTGGTCTTGGGTTTGCGAGATGGCGGAAGCGCTTTCGACCCAGATTTGTCTCGTCATCGCATAGCCAATCGGCGCGGCCAGACAAATGGCGGCGAGACCCAAGCGCGATACAAGAACGATCGGCCTGCGAACGACAGGGTTTGAGGCAGGCGCCATGGCCGGGTCGGGATCTCTCAACTGAGCTGTGAAATTCAAACCGCGATCCGCAGCATAGGCCAACGGAGCAATTTTTGGCGGTGAAGCCTTATGGCGCAATTGGTTCCATGCCGACCCGCAAATCCGCTTCCCACGTTCCGCGATCGCGCTGATGGATGCTGCAAGCCGGCCAGACTGCACTCTGTTCGGTGCAGGAGCACCGGTCTCGACCACTGACGAGCACCCGCTGGGTTCGGATGTCGCGGCGAAATGTTCGATTCGCACTCCGAACCGAGAGTAGTTGGTATTTTGAGCCCGAACATCCAGGCCGACCGCATGCAAGGGGTTGGCAGCCTTGGAAGAAGCAGGCCCGACGACAAGTCCGTCCGGGCTTTCCCATTCCCAAGAAGCCTCGTCGGCGAAACCGGATCTGCCTTCGTCAAACGCTGCAAGGCGGCGCCGTCGCACTGCGGCAAGGATACGCCGGAGCACAAGATAGACGCCCACCGATGCAAGCGTCACCACTGCGCTCAGAATGGCCAGATTTACGTCGTTTGCATACATTTCGGCAAGATAATTTGGCATTGCCGTGCCCGTGCGTTCTGGGTGTATTGCCAAGTTCATAAAGCGATGTCTGGTCATTCGCCTTGGTATTCGCCAAGGCCTTACCGCTCTCGGAGCGTCGCTTTCTTCGGGATCCTTCTGGTCCTTGCGAATTGTTGCGGATGGCGGGGCGCCGGTCGCGTTCCGATAGATCGCCGCAGTTGATATTCCGTAGCGGGCAATGGCCGACCAAGGACGCATGCAGGGCTCTGAAACGCCGGTTTGCGCCTCTGCATAGCAACCTCGCGAGAGTTCGCCGGTGCGGACAATTCGCCATTTCCGGGCTTAGGACTGTCCATCATGAACTTTAAGCTAGGTCACAGCGCACCACGGTCAACCATCAGCTCCTAGTGATCCTGCAGGCAGCCTTCGGCCAGACAAAGGGCCATTGTAGTGCCCGCTCTTCGTAGTGAAGCTGATCGTTCCTTGTTCGGTGATGCATTCCCGCCGAGATTAGAATTCGTCGTACTGTTTCGCGAAAAGTACGACGTCAATTTGCTAAGCTGATGCAAAGCATGGTGATCCCGACAGGAATCGAACCTGTGACCTACAGATTAGGAATCTGCCGCTCTATCCTACTGAGCTACGGGACCACGCGGCCAGACACATAGCCGCTTCGGATCGTTTCGCCAAGAGGCCGGCCGAAGGCAATTCGGCCGGCTTTGCGCTGCCGCTGTCAGGCGGCCAGCGCGGTTTCAGCCAGTTTCACCCAGTAGCTCATGCCGTGCGGGATGACCTCGTCGTTGAAATCGTAGGCCGGGTGGTGCAGACCGGCGGTGTCGCCATTGCCGATGAAGATGAAGGCGCCGGGGCGGGCTTCGAGCATGTAGGAGAAATCCTCGCCGCCCATCACCGGCTGGATGCCGCGGTGGACATGGGCGTCGCCAGCGACACTCATCGCGACGTCACCGGCAAACACCGTCTCTTCCGCGTGGTTGAAGGTCACGGGATAATTCGCCTGGTAGTCAACCTCGATCCTGGCCCCGAACGCGGTCGCCAGCCCGTCGCAAATGCTGCGGATGCGCTCTTCGGACTTCTTGGCGATTTCTTTTCGCAAGGTGCGCACGGTGCCGGCGATTTCGGCGGTTTCGGGGATGATGTTGTAGGCATCGCCGGCGTGGAACTTGGTCACCGACACCACCACGGCCTCGACCGGATCGGTGCTGCGCGAGGCGATCGTCTGCAAGGCGCCGACCAGTTGGCTGGTGATGACGATCGGGTCGATCGTACCGTGCGGCATCGCCGCGTGGCCGCCCTTGCCGCGCACGGTGATGGTGAATTCGGCGGTCGCCGCCATGATCGGGCCCGGGCGAATGGCGAACTGTCCGACAGGCAGGCCCGGCATGTTGTGCATGCCGAATACCCTGGAGATGTCGAAACGCTCCATCATGCCGTCCTTGACCATCTCGTTGCCGCCGCCGCCGCCCTCTTCGGCCGGCTGGAAGATCACCGCCACCGAACCGGTGAAGTTGCGCGTCTCGGCGAGGTATTTGGCCGCACCCAGCAGCATCGCCGTGTGGCCGTCATGGCCGCAGGCATGCATCTTGCCGGGGATGGTCGAGGCGTAGGGCTTTCCTGATATCTCGTTGAGCGGCAGCGCGTCCATGTCGGCGCGCAGGCCGATGGTGGGACCTTCGCCCTGGCGGCCGCGGATGATGCCGACCACGCCGGTCTTGCCGAGCCCGGTGACCACATCGTCACAGCCGAAAGCCTTCAGCTTCTCGGTGACGAAGGCGGCGGTCTTGAAGACGTCGAAGTTCAGTTCTGGCGTCTGGTGCAGATGCTGGCGCCAGCCGGCAACTTCGTCCTGCATTTCGGCGGCACGGTTCAGGATTGGCATGATGGTTCCATCTCGCTGTTGGGACGGCGGGTGTTGGCCGCTGCCTTGCAATTGTGATCGCCAGGCACTTTGCCATCTTGGCGTCACATAGAGTAAATAGCACCGCAACAATGGGGTCCGGGTTTTGAGGGTCGGACCATATGCTGGCGATCGCGTAATGAAATCTTACGGAGCCAGGGGCGACTACGGCAAGAGGCGATTTCGGATTTGATCATGCGGTACAGGCATTTCCTCAAACTATTCTCGGCTGGCACAATCGCGCTGTCGGTTGTGGCCGGGCCGGCGCTGGCCAATCCGGTGGTCGTGTTCGACCTCGGCAGCGGCAAGATCCTGCAGCATCAGGATGCGTTCAAGCGCTGGTATCCGGCATCGCTGAGCAAGCTGATGACCGCTTACGTCACCTTTCGGGCGATCGCGGCCGGCGAGGTACAGCTCGATTCGCCGATCAAGGTGACCAAACACTCCGCCGCCGAGCCGCCAAGCAAGATGGGCTTCAAGCCGGGTTCGGTGATGCGGCTCGACAATGCGCTGAAGATGATGCTGGTCAAATCGGCCAACGACATTGCCATGGCTGTCGGCGAAAATGTCGGCGGTTCGCAGGCGGCCTTTGCCGACCGGATGAACGCCGAGGCGACCCGGCTCGGCATGAACGGCACGCATTTCGTCAATCCGAACGGGCTCTATTCGCCGGATCAGTACACGACGGCGCGCGACCTCGCCGTGCTGGTGATGGCGATCCGCCGCGAATTTCCGCAATATGTGCCGTGGTTCTCGATCGAGGGCCTTGCCGTCGGCAAGAAGGCGATCCCCAACTACAATCTCTTGATCGGCCGCTATCCCGGCGCCGATGGCATGAAGACCGGTTTTGTCTGCCCTTCCGGCTTCAACATGATCGGTTCGGCGACGCGCAACGGGCGCACGCTGGTCGCGGTTGTGCTTGGCGAGAAGTCGGCGGTCACCCGCGCCGAGACGGCGGCAAAACTGCTCGATCAGGGGTTCGACACGCCTGTCGCCGGCTCGGCCACCGTCACCACGCTGGCGCCCTATGGCGACACGGTCTCACCCAACGACATGCAGGACGAGGTCTGCAAGAAGAAGACGCCGCAGGAGCAATCCGAGGCGCCGCCGGCCGCCGCCAAGAACGTGCCGAAATCACCCTATCAGGAAAAGCTCGACCATGTGCCGACGCTGGTTGCCGTCGGCCTTGGCGGCGCCACCGGTCCGGCGCCGAAGGCCATCCTCGACCAGGGCGCGCAGGAATTTGCCGATGTGCCGATCCCGAGCTGGCGGCCCGACAGGCCGGCACCGGCCGGCACCGGCCCGAAGATTGCCGGCTCCGCCGCGCAGGGCGACCAGCCGGTCAAGGTTGCGAACTAGCCAATGGGCAGCGGCTTCCCGATCCCAGTCTCGGTGCTGACCGGCTTCCTCGGCGCCGGCAAGACGACGCTGCTCAACCGGCTGCTCAAGGATCCGGCGCTGGCCGACACCGCGGTGATCATCAACGAGTTCGGCGAGGTGGCGATCGACCATTTGCTGGTCGAGCAGTCTTCCGACGGCATCATCCAGCTGTCGGACGGCTGCCTGTGCTGCACGGTGCGCGGCGAACTGGTCGATACGCTGGCCGACCTGGTCGACCGGCTGCAGACCGGCCGCATTGCCCGGCTCGCCCGCGTCATCGTCGAAACCACCGGCCTTGCCGACCCGGCGCCGGTGCTGCAGTCGATCATGGCGCATCCGGCGCTGATCCAGGCCTTCCGGCTCGACGGCGTCATCACTTTGGTCGATGCCGTCAACGGCAACGCCACGCTCGATGCCCATGTCGAGGCGGTAAAGCAGGTTGCCGTCGCCGACCGCATCGTGCTCAGCAAAGCCGATCTGGCCACCGACCCCAATGAGCTGGAAATGCTGCGGGCGCGCCTGCGGCAGATCAATCCGGGCGCCGAACTGCTCGATGCCGGCGACACGGAGACAGGCGTGGCGGCGTTGTTTGATTGCGGCCTCTACAACCCGGCAACCAAATCCGCCGATGTGCGGCGCTGGCTTGGCGAGGAAGCGGCGCACGATCATCACCATCATGCTGGTCATGATCACGAGCATGGCCATGACCACGGCCATCGTCACGATCAGCGCGTGCGCTCCTATTCGCTGGTGCATGACGGCCCGGTGCCGTTTTCGGCGATCGAGATGTTCCTCGACCTGCTGCGTTCGACCCATGGCGAGCGCCTGCTGCGCATGAAGGGCGTCATCGAGCTCAGGGAAGACCCGTCGCGGCCGCTGGTGATCCATGGCGTGCAGAAGATCCTGCATCCGCCGGTGCAATTGCCGTCCTGGCCGGATGGCCAGCGTGGCACGCGGCTGGTGCTGATCACGCTCGACATGCCGGAAGATTATATCCGCAGGCTGTTCGCCGCCTTCACCGACCGGCCGTCGGTTGACACGCCCGACCGCGCGGCGCTGGAAAACAATCCGCTGGCGATCGCCGGGCGGTAGCTCCCAACGATTACGGCGCGCCGCGCTCGACCAGGAAGCGATGGCCGCCGGAGACCGCGGCCGTTTCAATCAACTGGTGGCCGCTCTCGGAGCAGAATGCCGGAATGTCGATGACGGCGAGCGGGTCGGTGGTCTCCAACCAGAGCCGACTGCCCGGTTGCATCCCCGCGAGGCGCTTCTTGGCCTTGAGCACGGGCAAGGGGCAGTTCAGCCCCTTGAGGTCATAAATAGCGGCGCGATCAGCCACGGGCGATATCAACCGCCGAACATGCCGAGCAGCTTGTTCTTCAGCTTCGTCACCCGGCTTTCGTCGGCACTCGCCGCTTGCGTTTCAGCCATTGGCGCCGCTTCCGAAGGGGCCGCGATGGTCGCGGTGGCGACTGGGGCCTCCTTGGCGGCCTTCTCGGCCTCCTTTTCGGCCAGAGCCTGGGCCTTGGCGGCTTCCTTGGCTTGCTTGGCCGCCTCTATGGCAGCCAGCCTCTGCTCCTCGGCCTTCTGCTTGGCAGCTTTTTCGGCATCAAGAGCCGCCATCTTGCGGCCGGCGGGCGAATCGATGCGGCCCATGCGTGCCGTCTCGGTGACCGAGCCGTCATTGTTGAGCGACGGCGGATCGATCGGTACGCGTTCGCCGCGTGCGCGGCGCTTGGACCAGTCGGAGACGATGCTGGCTTCCTTGATACCGGCGATGGTCGGCTTGGGCGCCGGCACGCTGGCCTTGACCGCGCCGCTGAACGCCGCGTCATAGGTGCTCATGTAGGAATTGTAGGCGCTCTGCAGCGAATCAGGCTGCGTCGTCGCCGGGCAGGCGCCAGTCGGATCGAATGTCTGACCGTCGGCGGCTACCTGGTTGAAGACATAACGCTTCTCGCAGACATCGACCTTCGGCGGCACCTTGGTGATCTCGAAATTGTCGTAGCCGACCTTGAGCATCTTCCAGAAGTCGTAATTCGGGTCGTTGCGGTAGCGCGCCATGTTGGCGGCGGTCATGCG
Organism: Mesorhizobium sp. M7A.F.Ca.CA.002.09.1.1; assembly: GCF_003998555.1. Classification (NCBI taxonomy): domain Bacteria; kingdom Pseudomonadati; phylum Pseudomonadota; class Alphaproteobacteria; order Hyphomicrobiales; family Phyllobacteriaceae; genus Mesorhizobium; species Mesorhizobium sp. M7A.F.Ca.CA.002.09.1.1. Next base: position 11,250 of record NZ_RZRR01000030.1, read on the forward strand.
GAACGGAAACGCCTGGATCTGGAACTCGGTCTGGCCGCCCTGGAAAGCATCGCGGCCGAAGGCATAGATCTGCTCGATCTGCGCATCGGTCATCGAATAGCAGCCCGACGACGAACAGGCGCCGTGCACCATCAAATTGGAGCCGGTGCGGCCGTTGGCGCGGTCATAGGCGTTGGGATAGCCGATGTTGAAGGACAGATGGTAGTTCGAGCGCGGATTCATCTGCGCCGGGCGCACCGTGTAGAAGCCTTCCGGCGCCTGGCGGTCGCCTTCGGTGTATTTCGGCCCGAGCTTGCCCGACCATTTGCAGATGTCGTAGCTGGCGACCATGTCATAGCGGCCGTTGGTCTTGGCCTTCCAGATCTCGAGCTTGCCTTCTTCCTTGAAGATGCGGGCCATCACCGACGAGGTGCGGACCATGCCCTTGGCCCTCATGTCGGCGAGGATCTTGTCGGGCAGCGGCTTGTTGGCCTCCGGGGCAAAATCCTTCATCGACGAATTGTTGCAGCCGGCAACGCCGAGGGCAGCGATCAGGATTCCGGTGCGGGCAAGCTTGACAAACATGGCTACGGATATCGTCTTTTCTCTGGCGCCAGGACGTTTCCTGCCCCGGCTGCTACACTGCGCATCGACGGACCCTAAGCCCGTTAACCCTAATAAATTCCTTACCGCAAGTGCCGACGCATCCCCCTGCGGCAGTCTCATTGAGCCGAATGCAGCGGCATTTTTGTGGCAAAAATGCTCCGCTCCGCCACATTGTTGCGGCCAAGGGTGCCTGTGGTCAGAGACTGCGGCCCATGGCCAGGTATTTTTCGCGGCGCTGTTCGCGGAAATCGGTGTTGGCGCCGGCGAAGTCCTTCATCGTCCTGGCGATGAGGTCTCCGGTCGCGGCGATCACGGTTTCGGCGCCGCGATGCGCACCGCCGAGCGGCTCGGGGATGATGGCGTCGATGATCTTCAGTTCCAGAAGATCCTGCGCGGTGATCTTCATGTTGGTCGCCGCGTCCTTCGATCGTGTCGTGTCGCGCCACAGGATCGAGGCGGCACCTTCCGGCGAAATCACCGAATAGATGGCGTGTTCGAGCATGTAGACGCGGTTGGCGGTGGCGATGGCAATGGCGCCGCCCGAACCGCCTTCGCCGATGACCACCGAGATCGACGGTACTTTCAGGCCGAGACAGGTCGAGGTTGAACGGGCGATAGCCTCCGCCTGGCCGCGCTCCTCGGCGTTGACTCCGGGATAGGCGCCGGCCGTGTCGACCAGCGTCAGGAGCGGGATCTTGAAGCGGTCGGCCAGTTCCATCAGCCGTACCGCCTTGCGGTAGCCCTCCGGCCGAACCGAGCCGAAATTGTGCTTCAGGCGGCTGGCTGTGTCGGAACCTTTTTCCTGGCCGATGATGGCAATGGGTTCGCCGCGGAAACGGGCGAAACCGCCGACGATCGCCTGGTCCTCACCGAAATTGCGGTCGCCGGCCAGCGGCGTGAAATCGGTGAACAGGCCCTTGATGTAGTCGACGCAATGCGGCCTGTCGGGATGGCGCGCCACCTGCACCTTCTGCCAAGGCGTCAGCGCCTTGTAGGCATCGCGCAATGCGTCGCGGGAGCGCTTCTCGAGACGGTTGATCTCGTCGCCGACATCGACCGCCTCGCCATTCTCGGCAAGCTTCTTCAGCTCGAGGATCTTGCCCTCGAGGTCCTGCACCGGCTTTTCGAAATCGAGGTAATTATACATGCGTGAGCGGACCGATACGTCGGAAGGCAGTGGCTGACGGAACCCTTGAATCCAAGGCTCCGGGCGGTGAAATGTCGTCCTCACATAGCGATATGAGGCCTAGTCGGCAAGCGGATGATGATCGTTGACCAGCCGCACCAGCCGCTCTTCCAGCACATGGGTGTAAATCTGTGTCGTCGATATGTCGGCATGGCCAAGCAATTGCTGCACGGCCCGCAGATCGGCGCCGTTCTGCAGGAGATGGCTGGCGAAAGCATGGCGCAGCACGTGCGGCGAGATCTTCGCCGAGGCAATGCCGGCCCTTGCCGCCAGCCCTTTCAGGTCACGCGCGAAGACCTGGCGCGAGAGATAGCCGCTGTCCGAGGCGGCCGGAAACAGGAACGGACTGTCGGCCAAGGCTGGCACCTTGGCGCGGGCGGCAAGCCAGGTCTTCATCGCCGCGCGTGCCTTGGCGGAGAGCGGCACCATGCGCTCCTTGTCGCCCTTGCCGCGCACCATGAAGAAGCGGTCGTCGCGTTGCGCCACCGTCACCGGCAAGCCGACCAGCTCGGAAACGCGCAGGCCGGTGGCGTAAAGCACCTCGACCAGCGCATGCAGGCGCAGTGATGCCAGGCTGTCCCCATCGCCCGACGAGACATCGCCGGCTTCAATTGCTGCACGGTCGATCAGCCGGCCGGTGTCGGCCTCGCTCATCGTCTTGGGCAGCGGGCGGCCCTTTTTCGGGCTGTCCAGCGTGCCGGTCGGGTCATCGCCGCGCAGGCCTTCGGCGTAGAGGAATTTGAAGAACTGGCGGATCGCCGACAGTTTGCGCGCCTGCGACGTGGCGGCAAAGCCGCGGGCGGCAATGTCGTCGAGATAGGCGCGGATATCGGCGGCGGCGGCACCGGCCAGCCCGCCATCGATCGCGCCGGAAGCGTCCTCGAGGTCGCGGCGGTAGGAGGAAAGCGTGTTTTCTGCCGCGCCCCGCTCGGCGCTCATCATTTCCAGAAAGGCTTCGATGCGGGCGGCGCTGTTCATTCAGCCTGTCTTGTCATTCAGCTTTTCTTGGGATTGAGCTTTTCCGGAGGGATGCGCACGCTCATTTCCCCCTTCTTTGGCTCGACGAACATCACCAGTGCGAACATCGTACCATAGGCAATGCCAGCCAGAATCGCCGTTACCACGACAAAGCGAAACAGTGTCGGCATCAATTTTCGCCCGTCTTCTTGTTCTGCGTTTCCAAACCCTGTCCCCTTATGGGACGCCAATCCGGCCAATTCAAGGAAGAAGCTGGGGCCTGTTAGCAACTTCTGATGCAGACCCTGCCAGTCCATATCGGGTTCAAGGCACTTGCCACGCTTGACGCAAACGGGCTTTTCATGTCGATACGCCGGCAAAGAGGGCCTTCGAAACATCCGATGAACGCGCTGCCAGCAAATCCTCCAGACGAGAACCACGCCGCGTTGCTCGGCAGGCTGGGCAGCCGTTCCGTCGTCTTCGTCGGACTGATGGGCGCCGGCAAGACGGCGATCGGCCGCAAGGTGGCGACGATGCTGGCGCTGCCCTTCATAGACAGCGACCAGGAGATCGAAAGCGTCTCGCGCATGACCGTTCCGGAACTGTTCGAGCGCTACGGCGAGACCGAATTCAGGGCGCTGGAGCAGCGCGTCATCCTGCGCGTACTGGAAAACGGGCCGCAGGTGCTGTCGACCGGCGGCGGCGCCTTCATGAATGCGCAGACGCGCGAGGCGATTGCAGCGCAGGGCGTCTCGGTGTGGCTGAAGGCCGAACTCGACCTTCTGATGGATCGCGTCGCCAAGAAACAGAACCGGCCGCTCCTGAAAAGCGCCGACCCGCGCGCCGTGCTGGAGCGGCTGATGGGCGAGCGCTATCCGGTCTACGCGACATCGGACGTCACAGTGCCGACCCGCGACGACCGCAAGGAAGTCATCGCGACCGAGGTGGTGGACGCGCTGTGCCGGCATTTCGGCATTGATCAGGCGGCTGCGACGGGCGAGGTGGAACAGTGAGCATCGAGGCACCCGTTGTCGTCGAAGTCGGCCTTGGCGACCGGACCTACGACATTCTGATCGGCTCGGGGTTGTTGGCCCGCGCGGGTGCCGAGATTGCGCGCCGGCTGCCGGGCACACGCGCCGCGGTCGTCACCGACGCCAATGTCGCGGCAGCGCATCTCGGTGCGCTGAAGGCAGGCCTCGAAAC
>NZ_RZRR01000310.1:0-5663 GCF_003998555.1 Mesorhizobium sp. M7A.F.Ca.CA.002.09.1.1
CATCACCATCATGCCGCTTTCCAGGTCTCCTGCCATGATGGCGCGCTGGATGGGGGCGGCGCCGCGCCAGCGCGGCAGAAGCGACGCATGGCCGTTGACGCAGCCGAGCCGGGTTGCCTCCAGAACCGCCTTCGGCAGCAGCAAACCATAGGCGACGACCACCGCCACATCGGCCTGCAAGGCGCGAAAAGCGGCCTGTTCGGCCTCGCCTTTGAGCGAAACCGGCGTCCGCACCTCGATGCCCAGTCGCTCCGCCTCGCGCTGCACCGGCGACGGCGTCAGCTCCAGTCCGCGTCGTCCGGCAGCGCGCGGCGGCTGGGTATAGACGGCTGATATCTCATGGCCAGCCTCGGCGATCGCGCGCAAGGTCGGCACCGAAAACTCCGGCGTGCCCATGAAGATGACGCGAAGGGGCATTTTTTCTTCTGGTATCCTGTCTTCTTGCTCGCGCAGTGTGCCGGCTCAGGCATCCGCTTCAAACGGGTTTACGAGCTTCAGGTCAAGGCCGTCGAAGTCGCGGGACGACCGTCGCGCTATCTTTCCGCTTCGATCTTCTCCATGATTTCCGCGTATTCATCGCCAATTGCGCTTTCAGATACGAAAGCCGAGCGAATTGCAGCCCACGCCGAGAGGCTCGACTCCTCTCGGGCCGGCCTCTCCGCAACTATGCCTTTGCGCAGAAGGCCGATGGCCTTGTCCGAGACGCTCTGGCCGACCTCGCGCGCCGCCAGTTCGATCTCGCGCTTCAAAGGCTCAGGAATGTCCCTGATCAGCATGTCGACCGTCGGCATCTCCATTTGGTGGCAATCCTGCCGACAATAGGCCTGGAGGGGACTCCCGTACCTTATCCCGCGAGCTTGCCCGGCGCCTTGTCCCTGGCGAGCTTCTTGAATTTCTTTACCACCATGTCGCGCTTCAGCTTCGAGATGTGATCGATGAACAGGACGCCATTGAGGTGGTCGATCTCGTGTTGCAGGCAGGTCGCCATCAACCCCTCGGCCTCTATCTCCTGCAATTTGCCGTCGCGGTCGAGATATTTGACCCGCACGGCGGCGGGGCGTTCGACCTCGGCGTAATAATCCGGGATCGACAGGCAGCCTTCCTCATAGACGGAGCGCGCATCGGCGCTCTCCAGGATTTCCGGATTGATGAAGACATGCGGCGCCGGCGTCTCGTCTTCCTTGGCGAGATCGATCACCAGCAAGCGCAGCGGCTCGCCGATCTGGATTGCCGCCAGCCCGATGCCCGGCGCTTCATACATGGTCGCCAGCATGTCGTCGGCTAATTTGCGCAAAGGCGCGTCGACACGCTCTACGGGCTTGGAAACCTGGCGCAGGATGGGGTCGGGAAGGATGATGAGCGGCTTGATCGGCATGGCGTTCCACCTAAGACCTCCAGCGAAACGCGTCAACCGGTTGGCATCAGGCGCGTTCACGTTTTGATCTGTGCTATCGCGGCGAATCGTCTATGCTGTCCACATGAATGATTTGAGCACCATCCTTTCGGAGCCTGTCGCCCGGCTTGGCGCCACAACGATCACGCTCGGCCATGCGCTGGCCTTCGGCGTTTTGCTGTTTCTGGCCCTGTTCGTGGCGCTGGTCATTGCGTTGTGGCGGTCGGCCAAGGCGCGCGCCGTGGCGGCCGCGGAAGCCGCCGATCATGCCCGCGATGCGGAAGTGCGGATGGCCGGCATTCTGCAAAGCCAGGCCGAAATGCAGGGCCGCATGGGCGCCATTGCGGAAGTGTTCGGCGCACGGCAGGCGGAACTGACGCAATCGATCGGCCAACGCCTCGACGCCATGACCGGCCGGCTCGGCCAGACCATGACCGAGCAGACCAAATCCACGCATGAGAGCCTGGCCAAATTGCAGGAACGGCTGGCGATCATCGACGTCGCGCAAGGCAACATCCAGTCGCTCGCCGGCCAGGTCGTGCAATTGCAGGCGATCCTCTCGAACAAGCAGACGCGCGGCGCGTTCGGCCAGTCGCGCATGGAGGCGATCGTTGCCGACGGCCTGCCGCACGGTGCCTATGAGTTCCAGGCGACGCTGTCGAACGGCAGCCGGCCCGACTGCCTGGTGAAGATGCCGAACGGCGCGCCGTCGCTGGCCATCGATGCAAAATTTCCGCTGGAAGCCTGGAACGCCATCCGCGCCGCCGATGGCGCCGATCTGCAGAAGGCAGCTTCGCAGGCCTTCCGCCGCGACATCGAGATCCATGTCCGCGATATCTCGGAAAAATACCTGATCCAGGGCGAGACGCAGGACACTGCCTTCATGTTCGTGCCGTCGGAATCGGTGTTCGCCGAGATCCACGAGAATTTCGAGGCGATCGTGCACAAGGCGCACCGTGCGCGCGTCGTCATCGTCTCGCCGTCGCTGCTGATGCTGTCGATCCAGGTCATCCAGGCGATCCTCAAGGATGCCCGCATGCGCGAACAGGCGCACCTGATCCAGGGCGAGGTCATCCGGCTGATGGAGGATGTTGCGCGTGTCGATGAGCGGGTGCGCAAGCTGCAGGTGCATTTCGGCCAGTCGGCCAAGGACATCGACGACATACTGGTTTCGACGTCGAAGGTCACCAAGCGCGGCCAGAAGATCGAGGCGCTGGAATTCGGCGCGCAGCCCGACGGCGATGCCGCCGTAGACGCCGCGTCACGGGCTCCCGCCGCCAAGGTCGATACCGGCGCGCGCGTTGCCGATTCGAAAACCGGGCAGCTCAGGCTGAGGGTCGTCGAAGGCGACGATTGAGGCGCGGTGCCGGACCGGCGCTACTGCTCCTCCAACGTGGTCATGCCCTGAAATTCAGGCAGCCAGTGCAGCGCCGAGCGGTGCCATTTCTGCTGTGTCGGGATCAAATCCTGGCGCTGCCGCGCGGTCCCCACGCGAATTCCATAGACCTTCGGACCATCTCCGACAGACGTGGCGTAAAGATGCGAACCGCAGTCGGCGCAAAAGGCCTGGGTGCGCTTGGCGCCGCTCGCCACGATCTTGATGTAGATTTTCGGCGTGCCCTTGGTGATGCGATAGTTGCTTTCCGGCGCCGGAACCGTAAGGCGAAAAGCCGTGCCGGTCAGTTGCTGGCAATCCGTGCAGTGGCAGATCGTGGTCTTTTCCGGATCGACCTCCGCCTCGTAGGTGATGGCGCCACAATGACAGCCGCCGTCTATTCTCATCTTCGTTCCTCCAAAGCCCCTTCAATCTAGCGGCGCAAGGCCGTGAGGCAATGGCACGGTTTTAGTCCAGGGCAGGATCGGATGCGGAATCGATCAGCCTGCGTCGCTGCTCCCAGGTGCCTGACGTCTGCGGCTTGACGAACAGCCGTGTGATCTCCGGCATTTCCTTCTTCAACTGCGCCTCCAGGCGCTCGACGCAAGCTTCGATCTCGGGCGCCGTCAAATGGTCCTCGAACTCGATGCTGAGCCCGGCGACGATCTCTGTCGGCCCCATATGGACGGTCAGGACGCCGTTCGCCCGCTGCACCGCCGGATCCTGCTGGGCGATCGCCAGCACTTTCATCTGCACCTCGGGCGACGCCGGCTCGCCGATCAGCAGGCCCTTGCTTTCGCGGGCCAGGAAGATCGCGGTCGCGCCAAGGATCAGTCCGATGCCGATCGAGGCGGCGCCGTCGAGCTCCGGCATCTCCAGCAGTTCCGCTGCCAATATGCCGGCGAAAGCGACGATCAGGCCGAGAAGTGCCGCACTGTCCTCGAACAGCACGGTGTAGACGCTCGGATCCTTGCTCGACTGCACGGCCTGCAGCCAGCCTTGCCTGCCCTTCTGCCGGCGAAACTCCTTCAGGGCGACCCACCACGAACTGCCTTCGAACAGGAAGGAAAGGCCCAGAACAATATAGTTTACCTTGGCGTTGGCGACCGGCTCCGGCGCCATGATATGGACCACGCCTTCGTAGAACGACACGCCGGCGCCCAGCGCGAAGACGAGGAGCGCGACGATGAAGCTCCAGAAGTAGAGTTCGCGGCCGTGGCCGAGCGGATGCGTGCGATCGGCAGGGCGAGCGGCGCGGTGCATGCCGTAGAGCAGCAGGCCGCCATTGCCGGTATCGACCAGCGAATGGACGCCCTCCGACAGCATCGCCGAACTGCCGGTAAAGGCGGCGGCGGCGAACTTGGTCAGCGCGATGGCGAGATTGCCGGCGAGCGCCGCGTAGATCACCTTTTTTGAGCCGCCGTGCCCGGCCATGGCATTTGCCCCCGTTCAAGGCGCAGTCTAGCGGCCAGGCCGCTAAAGCTCCACAGGCATCACACCGCGCGAATGTCGGGTCGTCCACGGCAGCGGCCATGAGAGATCCGGTCTATGGAAAACGGCGACTACTCGATGATCTCGCTGGTCCACACCTTGAAGCCGGCAAGCGTTCCCGGGCCGAAAATATGGGTCAGCGGCACGTCGGCGGCGTCGCGGCCGGAGGCGATCAGGATGCGGCCGATGCGCGGTGCATTGTTGCGCGGGTCGAAGACATGCCAGCGGCCGCCGAGATAGACTTCCATCCAGGCGCAGAAATCCATGCTTGCCCATGGCTTCGGCATACCGATGTCGCTGATGTAGCCGGTGCAATAGCGCGTTGGGATGTTGAGTGCCCGGCAGAAGGTGACGGCGAGATGCGCGTAGTCGCGGCACACGCCGCTCTGTTCACGATAGGCTTCCGCCGCGGTGCGCGTCGGCCGTGCATTGCCGTAGTTGAAGACGATGTGGCTGTGGACGAAGTCGCAGACCGCCTGCACGCGCGGAATACCCAGCGGCGTGTTGCCGAACAGCCGCCACGCCTCGTCAGCCAGAAGGTCGCTTTCGCAAAAACGGCTGGGCAGCAGGAACAGCAATGTGTCCGCCGGCAGGTCGCGCACCTCGTGCTGCCAGGCCATCAGGTCGCCCATCTCGAAGGTGCCGGGGTCGCGGATCACCGCGTCGGTGCCGAAGGTGAAGCGCCCGGGCGGCGCGACAAGCCGGTTGCACCAATTGCCGAAACTGTCGCGATAGCTTTCGATCGGCACCGGCGGATTGGAGATCAGGAAATCCGGCCGCTCGAGATCGGAGGCCCGCGAATAGTGCACATTCAGCATCGCGATGAGCGGCGTTTCCTGCGGAAAGTCGAAGCTCATCTCGCAGCCGATGTGGATTCGCATTGTCGTCCTGACGGCCTGCCTGACGATCACCCGGCGAAGCTCGGGTCGATGCTGCAGTGCGAAAATGACCATGGCACGGACCGCCATGGTTTACGAGCAAATTAGAGCAATTCCAGGAAAAGTGTGAAGCGGTTTTCCGTCCGGAATTGCGTCAAAACAAAGAGTTAGAGCAATTCACTGTTTCCGCGAAACGGTGAATTGCTCTAGAAACCGGTTGAAAGCGATCCGCTGTCGGCGGCAACAGTCGCTAACCCCTTGCGGTCGGGCGGTTCTCTTGTTTCACTTGGCTTCTCACATCAGGAGGAACGAATCATGGCTAAAGGTGCGATGAAGGCAGGCAAGGAAGCCCGCAAGCCGAAGAAGGACGCCAAGAAGCCCGCTCCGGCTCCGGCGCTGAAGGCGCCGCCGGTCAAGGCGATGAAGCTCAAGGACAAGTAGGTCCGGCGATCCACTTCGCAATAAGATTACGGCCGGCGACACTTGTTGCCGGTCGCTGTTGATCGAGCGCCCGAAATTCTTATAT
>NZ_RZRR01000311.1:0-5652 GCF_003998555.1 Mesorhizobium sp. M7A.F.Ca.CA.002.09.1.1
AGATCGGCGTGCGCCATGACCCGCTGGCCAAGCGCGATGCCCAGGCCGAGCCTTGCCGAGGCGATCGGCGTCGGTGAGCGCGATGCGGTTGCCGCTGCGCACGAACAGCTGCTTGCCGAACCAGGTTTCGAGATTGCGTATCTGCTGGCTGACCGCCGCCGACGAAACGCCGAGTTCAGAGGCGGCCAAAGTGAAGCCGCCGGCACGGGCGGCAACTTCAAAAGCCTTGATCGCATTCAGCGGCGGCAACCGTTCCACAGCGGCTCCATATGACTCGCCAGAGGGAATTTCGAAACGGTCTCTGCAGCGTTGGCCAATCAATTGAGATAGCCTCTTGTTAGATTGTCGACAATCTGCTTGTCTTGCTTTCGGTTTCCTGGGAGTGGCCGAATGGCGAAAGCGGATTTCAGTCCTATCGCGGATACGACGCGACGCGCCGAGATCGTTGCGCTGTTGCGGCGCGCGATCCTGACCGGCCAGCTCGCGCCCGGCCAGAAGCTCAACGAGCTCCGTATCTCCGAACAGATGCGGGTCAGCCGCGCGCCGCTGCGCGAGGCGATGCGCGAGCTGGTCCAGGAAGGGATCCTGACCAGCATCCCCTATGCCGGCACCTTCGTCATCGAGGTCACAGCCAAGGACATCGACGATGCCTATTCGTTCAACAAGGTGATGGACGAGCTGGCCATCGAGCGGGCGTGGCCGCTGCGTGACCAGCGCTTCTTCGACGAGCTCGACCGGCGCCACGAAGCCGTGAAGCAGGCGACCCGCGCATTGGACACGACACGCCAGATCGAAACCGCGCTGCAACTGCATGGCCTGATCTACGAATGGGCCGACAATTCGGTGCTGCTGGAAACCTGGCAGCGGCTGACCAGCCGGCTGCAGATGTATTTCGCGCTCCACCAGCATGCCCGCAACGAGCCGGTGCCGGCCGAAGACGTTCACGAAACCTATGTGCGGTTGCTGAAGGGCAAGGACATGCGTGCGGCCCAGCGCCATGCCAGGGAGCATATCGATCTCGACTTCGAGGAGTTGCTTGCCTACGCGCGCAGCCTCGAACAACGCCCATCGAGGGGCGCCTGACCCGTTCCCAACACCACAGACAGCGGACAAGACACGTGCAGATCGAGACCATCAAGGCCTACCACGTCATGCAGCCCTTCGTTGACGGGCTATACCGCATGTCGAAGGGGCGCGAGGCCGACGCCTTCGACGCCGTGATCGTGTCCATGACATCAGACAGCGGCATCACCGGCTGGGGCGAGATGGCGCCGCTCGGCAATTTTTACTCGGCCGCCTTCCCCGCCGGCGTTCGCGCCGGCGTGGTCGAGATCGCGCCGCATCTGATCGGCCGCGATCCGCGCGGGCTGGCCAGCATCGGGCGGCTGATGGACACGGTGTTCAAGGGCCATCCCTACATCAAGTCGGCGCTCGACATGGCCTGCTGGGATCTGGCGGCGCGCGCAGCCGACGTGCCGCTGGTCACGCTGCTCGGCGGCAAGGAAAGCGACACCGCGGAACTCTACAAGGTCGTCACGCACGGGAGCGTCGACGCCATGGCCGCGCTGGCCAAGCGCATCGTCAAGGACGGCTTCCACCGGCTGCAGGTCAAGGTCGGCGGCAATGTCCATGACGACATCGAACGCGTCATCGCGGTTGCCTCCTCGGTGCCGAAAGGCACGGTCATCTTCTGCGACGCCAATGCCGGCTGGACTCCCTATCAGGCGCGCCAATTCGCCGATGCCACGCGCGCCATCGACTACACGTTCGAGCAGCCCTGCACCACGATCGATGAAAACATGTCGGTGCGCCGCATGCTCGACAAGCCGATGGTGCTCGACGAATCCGTCACCTCGCTCGAGGCGATGCTGGAAATTCATCGCCTGGGCGCGGCCGACGGGCTGACGCTGAAGATCTCGCGCCTTGGCGGCGTGACGAAGACACGCCAGATCCGCGACATTGCCGTCGACCTCGGCTTCATGATCACGGTCGAGGACACGGGCGGCGCCGAGATCGACACCGCGGCGATGGCGCATCTGTCGCTGTCGACGCCGGAAGAGCGCCGGCTGCACGCCATCGCCTTCCATGAATGGGTGACGGTGCGCACGGCATCGAACATGCCACCGGTCACCGGCAGCCGCATGGGCATTCCAGACGGGCCGGGTCTCGGCATAGACGTCGTTCCCGATCTGCTCGGCGCGCCGTTCTTCGAGGTCGGGCGCTGAGATGAAAATCCGCAGCATCAAAGCCACGCCGATCAATTTGCGCCTCGAAGCGCCCTATGCCTGGGTGTTCGGCGAACTCGACGGATTTTCACCGACCGTCGTCGAAGTCGAGACCGAGGATGGCCTGGTCGGCCTCGGCGAAGCGCCGACGCCAGCGGCGGCCGCGATCATCAATGATGTCCTGGCGCCGCGGCTGGTCGGGCGCGATGCCTTCGACATCGCCGGCGCCGAGCATGTCTGCCTGCCCTTTTGGACCGGCGTGCAGTCGATCAACGACCGCACACGCATCATGGCTTTCGGCGCCATCGAGATGGCTTTGTGGGACCTGCGCGGCAAGGCGTGGAACCAGCCGCTCTACCAGTTGCTCGGCGGCGCCGTACGCAAGGATATCCCGTTCACCGACTATTTTTCGCTGCGCGGTGATGGGCCAAAGGTGAAGGGCGAGACGACGCCCCAGGAAGTCGCCGACTATTGCGTCGAATTGCATGAGACGCATGGAACGACTTTCTTCGAAGGCAAGTTCTCGACCGAAGATCCGAAAATCTCGCTCAGGATGGTCGAGCTGATCCGCAGGAAACTCGGCGACGATGCGATGATCCGTATCGATTCCAACCAGGCCTATTCGCTCAGCACCGCGCGGCGGCTGGCGCGCCCGCTGGAAGAATTGGGCGTGCGCAACTGGGAGGATCCGGTGGCGACCATCGAGGAGATGCGCGAGTTGCGGCGCCATTGCTCGATCCCGTTCTCGACCCACAACATCGACATTGCGCGCGCCATGGAAACCAAAGTGCCGGACGCGTTCGTCGGCAACCCGACGACGCATGGCGGCATCGGCCGGCTGTTGCGCTTCGTCGGCGCCTGCGAGCATGCCGGGATCGATTTCTGGTGCTACAGCGGCGACAGCGGCATCGGCAGCGCCGCCTATCTGCATCTGTGCGCGGCACTCGGCTGGATCAGGGAGCCGAACCAGTCGCTGTTTCGCATGCTGCCGATGGATGTCACCGAGGAAGGACCGTTTTCGCCGAAAAACAATGTCGTGCGCGTTCCGGAAGGTCCCGGTCTCGGCGTCACCTTGTCGCGCGAAAACCTCGCTGCCTGTCACAGAGACTTTACCGAGAAAGGACCGTGCAACAAGTATCATGACCCGGCAAAGCCCGGAACCTATCGCCGTTTGCCGCTGAACTAGATGACGGCTAGCGGCCAAGACCGACGGCCAGACACGAGAAGCCAACCGCCGCGATTTCGGTCGGGAAGGTTGGACAAAGACGGTGGAAGCCGTGCAACCAACAACCCCGAGCGTCCACGCCACGACTGGATGGACCGGACAAAACCGCATGCTAAAGTTCCGGTAGACAGGCCTCCGGTGCCGGGAAAATGGAGCAATCCACGAAAATTTCGTCAACCATAAGAAATAGGGGAAAGGGTAAAAACCCATGAGCAAGAACCACAGCATTCTCGACCTTATCCGGCGCAATCGCACGCCGCTTGAAAATCACCTGATCGACGGCCTCGTCGACGGCCGTGTCAGCCGCCGCGACTTCGTCCGTCACGGCAGCCTGCTCGGCCTGTCGCTGCCGCTGCTGGGCCGCATCGGCATGGCCGCCGGCCTTGGCGGCATGCCGTCGCTGGCGCGCGCCCAGGGCGCGCCGGGCGCCACCATCCGCGTCGCCAGCAGTGTGCCGGCGGCGACGATCGACCCGGTCAGCATTGCAGACGCCGGCGGCCTGCTGATCATGCAGCAGGTTGCCGAATTCCTTTGCGTCGACGGCCCCGATCTGGTGCTGCAGCCGGCCTTGGCCGAAAGCTGGAAGCCGAACGACAACGGCACGGTGTGGACCTTCAAGCTGCGCAAGGGCGTAAAATTCCACAGCGGCGGCGAGATGAAGGCCGACGACGTCGTGGCCAGCATCGACCGCCTTGCCGACCCGGCCAACTCGTCCAATGCGCTGTCGGTGTTCACCGGCATCCTGCAGAAAGGCGCTTCAAAGAAGGTCGACGACTACACGGTGGAATTCCACCTCGATGCGCCGAACGGCAACTTCCCCTACATGCTGTCGTCCGACAACTACAACGCCGTCATCATCCCGGCGAGCTACAAGGGCGACTACGAAAAGAGCTTCGACGGCACCGGGCCGTTCAGAATTGAGAAATACACGGCAAAGGTCGGCGCGTCCTTCGTCCGCAACGAGGACTATTGGGGGCCGAAGGCCTTGCCCGAGCGCACCGAATTCACCTTCTTCACCGACATGCAGCCGCAGATCCTGGCGCTGCAGGGCGGACAGGTCGACATCATCAACCAGATGCCGGTGCTGGCCGGCGTCGCTCTGCTCAACGATCCGAACATCGACATCATCAGCCTGAAGTCGTCGGCCCATCAGCAACTGCACATGCGCTGCGACGAGGGTCCGTTGAAGGATGCGCGCGTGCGCCGAGCCATTGCGCTCTGCCTCGATCGCGACAAGCTGGCCGCCGGCCTGATGAAGGGACGCTCCGCCCTGGGCAATGACAGCCCGTTCGCCGCCGTCTATCCTTCGACCGATACGAGCGTGCCGCAACGCAAGCAGGATATCGCCCAGGCCAAGCAGCTCATGGAAGCAGCCGGCCTTGGCCAGGGCTTCAAGATAACCCTGACCACCGAACGCTACCTGGAAATCCCCGAATACGCCCAGCTCATCCAGAACTGGGTCAAGGAGATCGGCGTCGAGCTCGACCTCAACATCCTCGACCAGAGCGGCTATTACGGAGACGCGGTGTTCGGCAAGTCGAACTGGCTGGATTCGGTGATGGGCATCACCGACTACGGCCACCGCGGCGTGCCGAACGTCTATCTTGCGGCACCGCTGAAGAGCGAAGGCACCTGGAATGCGGCGCATTTCAAGAACAAGGACTATGACGCGCTGGCGACCAGCTACATCGCAGCACTCGACCTCGAGGCGCAGAAGGCCGACGCCGGCAAGATCCAGAAGCTGTTGCTCGAGGAAACGCCTGTTATTTTCGGCTATTTCTACGACTATCTGACGGCGACGGCGAAGGGCGTGGCCGGCGTACAGCCGACCGCCATGTCGCAGCTGTTCCTCGACAAGGCATCGAAAGCCTGAACTAACTCTTTGTTGGAGCATGACCTTTTCCGAAAACCGGTCCCCACTTTTCGGGATCATGCTCAAAGGGAAAGCCAATCCTCTAACAGCCAGCTCCCGCATGGGGCTGGCTCCACAAGGAGTCTTAGCCATTCTCTCCTTCCTTGCCCGGCGTGTCTCGCTGTCGCTGGTGACGCTGTTCCTGCTCAGCATCATGGTGTTCCTGGGCGGCCAGGTGCTGCCCGGCAACGTCGGGCGCGCCATATTGGGTCCATTCGCCGACCAGCGCGCGGTCGACGCGCTCAATCACACGCTCGGCGTCGATCGCCCGCTGCTGGCACAGTACTGGG
>NZ_RZRR01000312.1:0-5648 GCF_003998555.1 Mesorhizobium sp. M7A.F.Ca.CA.002.09.1.1
CTCCTATCCGGTGCTCGGCTGGATTTCGGTCGGCGCGATCCACTCGCCGCCGGCGGCGAAAATGACGACCAACAGTGCCGCTGCGGCGGCGTAGACAGGGTCACGGTCGAGATTGCCGAAAGTGAACCAGAGCGCCAGCAGGACGACCAGCGGGACGATGACGCCCCACGCCGCCCATGAGGCCGCACGTATCTGTGTCCCAGCGGCGAACCGGCGCGCGGCCCAGAAGCCGGCGCCGATGAAGACCAGGCCGAGTGCGATGCCGATGCGCAAGGTCAGCGCGTTGGACGTGGCCACCGGCAGTCCGTCGACGCCCAGGGCGCCGCCCGAAAAATCGGAAGCGATCGAGGTTGGCGGGATAATGCCGAGATAGATCAGCACCGTGACCAGTCCCGCGGCATAGAGGAGCGGCAGCGCCAGCGGACGATAAAGCGTGACCGCCACCATCGCGGCG
Organism: Mesorhizobium sp. M7A.F.Ca.CA.002.09.1.1; assembly: GCF_003998555.1. NCBI lineage: Bacteria > Pseudomonadati > Pseudomonadota > Alphaproteobacteria > Hyphomicrobiales > Phyllobacteriaceae > Mesorhizobium > Mesorhizobium sp. M7A.F.Ca.CA.002.09.1.1. The sequence continues at coordinate 455 of NZ_RZRR01000312.1, forward strand.
ATCACCACCGCGCCCGGCAAGGCATAGCCGGCGGCAGCAAAGGCCGGGTCTACCGACAGGCCCAGTGCCGAGAATGCGACGAACAGGCCAGGCACGATGGACGGCCAGTCGAAAGCCCTGTCTGGCGTGGTTTCGTCGCCACGGCGAGCGAGCCAGACAAGGGCGAGCACGGCCAGCGTGACGGCGTCGATGAGCAGGATCGCAGAGAGGTTCGCCCCCGGCGCATCGGTCATATAGAGAATGGTCCAGACACCGGTGCCGAAAAAGGCAGCCGCCATCAGCAACTTCCAGTCGCGCATGCGGGCGATGACGCCGGTGGCGGCAAGCACGATGGCGAGATAGCCGAACAGCGCCCAGGGATTGGGTGCCTGCGAGGCGACGAGCACCGGCGTCACCATGGCGCCGACAAGGCCGACGCCGGCCAGCGCCTGGCCGTGGACGAGCGCAGCGGCAATGGTTGCCACACCGATGGCCCCAAGCAGCGTGAAGGCGAGCGCCGGCCCGATGAAACCGTAAATGCCATGCGCGGCGTAGACGGTGCCGAACAGGATGAAGGCACCGGCCGCTGTCAAGATCGCCGGAATATAGGCGCCCGCGGCGCCTTGTACGGGCATCTTGAAGCCGGTGCGGCGGACGAACTCGCCGCCCACGACCAGCACAAGGCCGAGCGCGCCGGCCATGGTCAGCCGTACGCCGGGGCCGAAAATGCCGGCTTCGATGGTGTAGCGGATCAGGAACAGACCGCCCAGCGCCAGGGCGATGCCGCCGACCCAGACCGCCCAGCGGGTGCCGAGCGCGGTTTCGACATCGGATTGGCGGGCGGCTTTCGTCGCTCCGGGAAGCTCCGCGGGTTCCACCGCCTTCGGCGCCGGTTCTGGAGCGGTCCACGGCCCGGACACGATCTCGCCGGTCGAGTCTTCCGTTTCCGTGGGTGGCGCCGGTGCGGCGACCGGCTCGCTTGTCGCTGGAGAGGGAATGTCGGCCGCTGCCGCAACGGCTGGAATCACATCGGCGGGCACGTTGTCGGCCACCGTCTGTTCGGACGGCTTGGCCGCAGGCGGCACGGCTCCCGAGAGCACAAGGCTGCGCAGCGCGCCAAGCTCGCGCTCGACAAGGCCGATGCGGCTCTGCTGGCGCGAAATGATGACGAACAAGGCGATGATGGCGACAAGGCCGATCAGGCTCTCAAACATGGCGGTTCCCCCAAACCAGGCCAGTTTTCACTGACGTTTCGTCTCACTGACATGCAAATGCGGCGGCCAAACGGCCAGAAAACTCAGCGCGCCGCCAGATTGGCGGCCGGAAAGATCGAGCATGTTTCGGTGCCGAAAGCCAGCAGCTTGCCGCCGCCATCCTTCAGCGTCGCTTCCGACACCGCCAACGTGCGGCCCTTGTGAACAACCCTGCCCTCGCAGACCACTTCGCCGGTCTTCGGCGTGATGGGACGCGTCAAATTCACCTTGAACTCCGCCGTCGTATAGGCCTCGCCCTTTTCGAGCAGCGTCTGCACGGCACAGGCCAGTGCCGAATCGAGCAGCGTCGCCGCCCAGCCGCCATGCACGCTGCCCAGCGGGTTGAGATGGCGCTCGCTCGGCATGCCACGAAAGACAGCGCGCCCTTCCGAGACTTCGGTGAGAGTGAAATTCAGCTGGAAGGAAATCGGCGGCGCCGGATACTTGCCGTCGACGATGCGCTGCAGCAATTCCAAACCGGTGTATTTCAGGATGTCGGCGTGCGGAATGGTGCCGAGGCCGAGCGGTGAGACCCGGCCAGGATAAAGTTCGACTTCGCTCATGTGAGGATTTCTCTGGCTGCGTCCTCGCCAGCTATGGCCTTGCCGCGTGCGTGATGTTTGCGCAAGGCGGCGAGGAAGCCGGTACGAGCGTCCGGCGGCTCGATGCCGCGCGGCTCATAGACGTGGCGGTTGAAGAAGAAGCCGGTGAGCCGGAAGGCGTCGTCGACATCAGCCGCATCCGCGCGCAGGCCGGAGCCGCGCTGCAGGAAGGCCGGCAGAGCCAGCATCCTGTCGCGCCATGGCAAACCGGCTTCGCGCGATACCGCGCGTCCCGACTTCGGCGAAACATAGGCCAGGTCCTGTCGCGTGCCGGTGGCGGCGCATTGGCTGAGATCGAGGCCGAAGCCGAGTTCGTCCAGCACCAGAAGCTCGAAGCGCGCCACCAGTTCTCCGGCAACGTCGGCGTCGTCGAGATGGACGATCATCACGGCAAGCGTTTCGTAGAGACCTTCATGCGCGTCGCGCTCGGGCAGCAGGCGCAGATGCGCGGCCATGGTCTGCAAGCCGTAGACGGCGACGGCGCTGTCCATCAACCGGGCAGCATTCATCTCGATCGCTTCGGCCTGGAACGTGCCGAGATGTTCATCAAGGCGCGCACGCCACAACAGGTCGACGCGATTGCCGGGCTGGAGGACGGGCTGCTGTTTGCGCGAACGGCCGCCGCGAACAAGGCCGAGATGACGGCCATGCGCTCGCGTCAGCACCTCGAGAATGGCGCTGGTTTCGCCATGCTTGCGGGTGCCGAGAATGATTCCCTCGTCGCGCCATTCCATTTCAGGAGCTTTTCACCGATCGGGTGGCGAAATCAAGGTATGGGCTTGGCTCCTGGGTAACTCTCACACCAATGCATAAAAAACCGCCCGCAGCGATGTGCTGCGGGCGGGCTGGTGAGGTCAGTCGATCTGCTAGAAATTGCGCTGGAAGCGGACGATGCCGCCGACGCTGCTCTTCTTGTCGGCCTTGGTCCAGTTGTTGAAGTCGAAGTCGTCGAATTTTCCTGCATTGAGGTAATCGACTTCAGTCGTGACCGTAAAGCCGGGCACAATGGTATAGGCAACGTTGGCAGCGACGCCGAGGTTCTTCCAGTCGTCATAGGAAATCTGGGCGTTGAACGAGGTCTTCTCGTTGAACTTGTAGGTGCCGCCACCCCAGACTGCCCAGTTACCGCCCCACGGCTTGTATTGGGTACGGCCTGTGCCGAAGTCGTTGATGTTGTCGTTGGTGCCGTAGCCGCCCATGACGAACAGCGTCAGTTCCTTGCTGACGTTGACGTCCAAACGGACCTTGCCGGCCACTTCCTCATAGTTGCTGTCATAGGCCACGACGCCAGTGATCGCACCCCAGTCGCCCTTGTACTTCAAGCCGCCGACGACATGCGGAACATAGCTGTCGATGGTGTTGACGGCGGTGCCTTCCTCAAGCGAGACCACGCCCGTGAAGCCGCTGCCAGCGTCGAAGTAATAGCTGATGAGATTGGTATCCTTGACACCATACGGGATGAGCGTGTCCTGGATGACATTGCCGGCATAACCGATGAACTGGTCGTATACCGTTTCATCCTTACCGACGCGCAGGCCACCGAGCTGGATCCAGGCGAAATTGAGGGTGGTGGTCTTGTTGCCGGCCTGCCAGCCGTTGTTGGCCGGGGTCTGGTCGGTATAGTCGCCGGAGGAGTTGCCGAACTGGAAGCGAGTTTCGGTGAAGGTTTTCAGCGTGCCGAGCTCGGTTTCCTGGCCGGTATAAGTCCTCAGCGTGAAACGCATGTTCTTATACCAGGTGTCGTTCGTTCCGCCGTCCATGTGATCGGGAACGTTGTTGGCGCCATCGAGCGAGCCGGAATCGCCGACGCCCATGTCGTAGCGGAGGTAGCCGCCGATGCGCAGGCAGGTCTCGGTGCCCGGAATATAGAAGTAGCCGGCGCCGTAGACGTCGCAAATCTTGACGTATCCGGCCGGTTCCGGTTCGGCGACGACGACAGCGTCGGCGGCGCGTGCGCCGCTGACCGCGATCAGGGCCGCGGCTGAGCCGAGAAGGAGGCTCTTGATGTTCATTTTCTGACCTCTCCAGTCATAGTTTTAAATGGCTTCGGATTTGTGGCTGGCGGCAATGTTTTCCCGCCTCACCCCCACAACGAAAAAGGCTCACACCGCTCGCCCTTTTCAGCGGCGAACATACCCATCGATCATCTGCCTTCAATGACGATTTCCGAAATAATGCCAATTCCGCGAACAGATTAATGCTGTGTTGCACAAATAACACTTGCCGCGATGGCGAATGGCACAAGTGGCACAACGTCACACATTGAATATATATACGGATACTTTCGCGACTAAATATAACTACGACGTTTTATATTTCTAAAAGACCGCACAATGTGGAATATCTACCTGGTTTTCGCCGACATCGACCTGAATCTTGCCGACCCCTCTATCGCCAGGTGACGCCCATTCGCCAATCCCACTCTGATGCCGAGGCGAAAAGCGGGATGACGCTTCCAAGCCTGTCTGCTTCTTCCAAGACGATCGAAACCCTGGAGCGCTGTGGTGTCCCCGATTGTGACAGCAGCCAAACGTTCAAAACGATTCCTCCGTGACGCCTCTCAGTCGACCTTGGCGACACGGGCGACGTGGTCGTCCGCCTCGATCAGGCGGATCGGCACTCCCGGGAAGCATGGCGTCGGTCGGAATGTCCCTGGTCGCGCCATGCGACGGCGGATGTTTGGCGACGGGACTGGGTTTTGGTTGGCTAGAGTGGCTTATCGTTCGGCGCTTCACGCTCGCGCGCGCGGTCGGCAAGGACTTCATCGATTACGTGACAGGATTTCTCAACCTCAACAGGGTTGGCGTCGATCTGTCCAGCGACCGTGATCAGCGCCTTCCAAAGCGTCCAGCCACGACCGCGCGCCCACATCGCCTCGTCGGCCGGAAGCCCGGCACGAAACGCCTCCCGGTTTTTGCCTTCAAACAGCGTCCACGCAATCGCCAGATCGCAGGCGGGATCGCCGACGCCGGAGGTTCCGAAGTCGATCACCGCGCTCAATCGGCCTTGCCTGACCAACAGGTTTCCCCAGCTGACGTCACCGTGGAACCAGACCGGCGCACCGTGCCATTGTGCGGCAAGTGCTGCCTCCCACACCGCACTGGCTGCGGCCGTGTCGATCTTGCCGTCGAGGGCGGCAATCGCTTGCCGGGCCTCGCCATCGTAGACGCTGAGTGCTCCGCCGCGAAAGAAATTGTGCTGTCCCGGCGCCGGTCCACCGGTGGCATCGATACGCTGAAGGGCGACCAGGAACGCGGCCAGGTCGGTCGCAAATTGCGGCAGGGTGGCAATCCGCTCGCGCTCTGCCGTCTCGCCTTCGATCCAGCGGTAGACGGACCAGTGCCAGGGATAGCTTTCGTC
>NZ_RZRR01000313.1:0-5638 GCF_003998555.1 Mesorhizobium sp. M7A.F.Ca.CA.002.09.1.1
GGCCAGAGGCCAGGGAGCCGCTCTGCGAGGCCGCGGCGCGCGAAGCCGGCGAGGAGGCCGGGCTGCGCGGCCGTGTCTCTCATCTTGAAGCCGGCCGTTACTTCTACGCCAAGGCGCTGGCTTCCGGCGAAGAAGTCCCGTGCGAGGTCCTGGTGTTTCCGCTGCATGTCGACAAAGTCGCGGACCGCTGGAAGGAAAAACGCTCACGCACCCGCAAATGGGTCCGTGCAAGCGAAGCGGTGCGCATGGTCAACGAACCCGACCTTTGCCAGATCATCGCCTATTTCTGCGCCGACCCGCACAGCTTCTCCTGACGGGCGGCCACACCGCGCTCTTTGCAAAACGGGACTTGCTTGCAAAGGCTGGACACGCGTTGCCGCCATCGACATGAATGCTTTGCTAAGGAATCAAAGGTAGGATTCGGCAGCTCTGGTATTTTTTGATCGATGGCGAGCCCCGAAAATCCAATTCCAAACGAGTCCGACGAGCCTGAGCGCGAGCATCGTCCGCGCGTGCTCAAGGGCGGGTCGATCATCACCGGAATTTCGAATTCGGAAGTCGGCTGCACGCTGCGCAATCAACACGAAGGCGGAGCCGAACTGAAGATACCGCTGGAAGCCCGGGTTCCCGATCGCTTCCTTCTCTATGTGCCGCTCGACGGCATTGCCTATCGGTGTGAGGTCCGCTGGCGTCGCAATGACCGTATCGGGGTGCAGTTCACCGGCACCGAGCCAAAACCCAGGCTGCACTACGGCTGATCCATTCAGGCACGACGCTTTGGATCGTTGCCGCGTCCGGATTGCCTGGTGGCGACAAAATTGCGATCGCCGCACCGCATTCTATCCCCGTTATCCACATATGTGACACACAAGATGTTGGGGTCACAAAAGCTACGCAAACGAATCCTTGACGGCGCAAAACGAGTCGCCTTTTATAGGCCATGCGCTCCTGTTGAGAGTGCGACCGGAAAGTTCTGAGCCCGGTCTTTTTCCCGGATTATGTGCGTTTTGCTCGCATTTCCGCCTGGTTACGAGGCCGGCGGAAGCGTTGGAATTGTGGGGCGGTTGGGGTCGATAGGGACAATTGTCGGGCTTGAATAAATTGTCTGTTAATACTATATTTAGTGTTTGCAGGTAGGTTCGACGCTAGATAGTGTGAATTTCCCTCGACCGAGGGAATCGGAAAAAAATCAGTTTTGAGGGACCCGTGGGTTCGTCGGCGCGTTGGACAGGCACTTCGCAAGGAGTTTGACCAGCAGGGCCGGCGGAGGCTGCGAAATGGAGAGCCGGCCGTTTTCGAACGCCGGCAGACGGCGGACATGCGCGTTTCGCATCGGGGGCAGAAATCCCTGGGGAAAAGCGCTACATATAGACAAAAGGGACCGGACCAATGCGCATCGAGCGTCGTTTCACCAAGCCAGGACAGTCCGCCTATGCGGAGATCGAATTCCGCAAGGCGCTTTCGGAGATCAAGAATCCGGATGGCTCGGTGGTGTTCCGCTTGGACAATATCGACGTGCCGGCGCAGTTCTCCCAGGTCGCAGCCGATATCCTGGCACAGAAATATTTCCGCAAGGCCGGTGTTCCGGCACGCCTGAAGAAGATCGAAGAGAACGACGTCCCCTCCTTCCTGTGGCGCTCCGTCGCCGATGAGGCGGAACTCGCCAAGCTGCCGGAAGCCGAGCGCTACGGTTCCGAGATCGACGCCCGCCAGGTCTTCGACCGCCTTGCCGGCACCTGGACCTATTGGGGCTGGAAGGGCGGCTACTTCAAGGCGTCGGAAGAAGACGCACGCGCCTTCCGTGACGAGCTTGCCCACATGCTGGCCACCCAGCGCGTCGCGCCGAACTCGCCGCAATGGTTCAACACCGGCCTGCACTGGGCCTATGGCATCGACGGCCCGAGCCAGGGCCACTTCTATGTCGACCCGTTCACCGGCAAGCTGACCAAGTCGAAATCCTCCTACGAGCATCCGCAGCCGCATGCCTGCTTCATCCAGGGCGTACAGGACGACCTCGTCAACGAGGGTGGCATCATGGATTTGTGGGTGCGTGAAGCGCGCCTGTTCAAATACGGCTCCGGCACCGGCTCCAACTTCTCGCTGCTGCGCGGCGAAGGCGAAAAACTGTCCGGTGGCGGCCGCTCGTCGGGCCTGATGAGCTTCCTCAAGATCGGCGACCGCGCGGCGGGCGCCATCAAGTCGGGCGGCACGACGCGCCGCGCCGCCAAAATGGTCATCGTCGACGCCGACCATCCCGATATCGAGGAATTCATCGACTGGAAGGTCAATGAAGAGCAGAAGGTCGCCTCGCTGGTGACCGGCTCGAAGATCGTCAAGAAGCATCTCGAAGCGATCATGAAGGCCTGCGTCAACTGCGAAGGCAATGGCGACGACTGCTTCGATCCGTCGATCAACTCCGCGCTGAAGCGCGAGATTAAGGCGGCCAAGAAGTCGGCCGTGCCGGAGAACTACATCTACCGCGTCATCCAGTTCGCCAAGCAGGGCTATAGCTCGATGTCGTTCAAGACCTACGACACAGACTGGGATTCGGACGCCTACCTCACGGTTTCGGGCCAGAATTCCAACAATTCGGTGTCGCTGAAGGATAATTTCCTGCGCGCCGTCGAGGACGATGCCGACTGGCACCTGACCGCCCGCAAGGACGGCAAGGTACTGAAGACGCTGAAGGCCAGGGATCTCTGGGAAAAGATCGGTTACGCCGCCTGGGCGTCGGCCGATCCGGGCCTGCATTTCAACACGACGATGAACGACTGGCACACCTGCGCTTCCGCCGGTGCGATCCGGGCGTCCAACCCGTGCTCCGAATACATGTTCCTCGACGACACGGCCTGCAATCTCGCCTCGATCAATCTGCTGCCCTACCGCAACGCCGACGGCACGATCGACATCGCAGCCTACGAGCACACGGTGCGGCTGTGGACCATCGTGCTCGAAATCTCCGTCATGATGGCGCAGTTCCCGTCGAAGGAGATCGCCAAGCAGTCCTACGAATACCGCACGCTCGGCCTCGGCTATGCCAATATCGGCGGCCTGCTGATGACGTCGGGCATTCCCTACGACTCCGACGAAGGCCGCGCGATCTGCGCCGCACTCACCGCGATCATGACCGGCATGGCCTATGCCACCTCGGCCGAGATGGCCGGCGAACTCGGCGCCTTCGCCGACTACGACCGCAATGCCCAGAACATGCTGCGCGTCATGCGCAACCATCGCCGTGCCGCCTATGGCGAGAAGCAGGGCTACGAGAAGCTCGCCGTCAACCCGGTGCCGCTCGTCGCTTCCGACCTGAAGCAGCAGGACCTTGCGACCCACGCCAAGGCCGCCTGGGACCGCGCCATCGAGCTCGGCGAGGAGCATGGCTACCGCAACGCGCAGGCGACCGTCATCGCGCCGACCGGCACGATCGGCCTGGTCATGGATTGCGACACCACCGGCATCGAGCCCGACTTCGCGCTGGTGAAGTTCAAGAAGCTGGCCGGCGGCGGCTATTTCAAGATCATCAATCGCGCCGTGCCGGAAGCGCTGCGCACGCTCGGCTATTCCGAAGCCCAGATCGCCGAGATGGAGGCCTATGCGGTCGGCCACGGCAACCTCAACCAGGCGCCGGCCATCAACCCCGGCGCGCTCAAGGCCAAGGGCTTCACCGACGAGAAGATCGCGGCGCTCAACGCAGCCTTGAAGTCGGCCTTCGACATCAAGTTTGTCTTCAACCAGTGGACGCTCGGCGCCGACTGGGTGAAGGAGACGTTCGGCTTCACCGACGAGCAGCTCAACGACTTCTCGTTCGAGATGCTGCCGGCGCTCGGCTTCTCCCGCAAGGACATCGAGGCCGCCAACATCCATGTCTGCGGTGCGATGACGCTGGAAGACGCGCCGTTCCTCAAGGCCGAACACCTCGCCGTGTTCGATTGCGCCAGCCCGTGCGGCAAGATCGGCAAGCGCTCGCTGTCTATCAACAGCCACATCCAGATGATGGCGGCGGCACAGCCCTTCATTTCCGGCGCGATCTCCAAGACCATCAACATGCCCAACGATGCGACGGTGGAAGACGCCAAGGGCGCCTACATGCTGTCGTGGAAGCTGGCGCTGAAGGCCAACGCGCTCTACCGCGACGGCTCGAAACTGTCGCAGCCGCTCAATTCCTCGCTGCTCGCCGATGGCGAGGACGACGAGGATGAAGCCGTCGAGCAGCTGCTCGCCGCACCTGCGGCAGCACGTGCCGCACAGATCACCGAGCGGATCGTCGAGCGCATCATCGAGCGCGTGTCGCGCGAGCAGGAAAAGCTGCCCGGCCGCCGCAAGGGTTACACGCAGAAAGCCAAGATCGGTGGCAACACCATCTTCCTGCGCACCGGCGAATATGACGATGGCCGTCTCGGCGAGATCTTCATCGACATGAACAAGGAAGGCGCGACTTTGCGTGGCCTTCTCAACAACTTCGCCATCGCCATTTCGTTGGGCCTGCAATATGGCGTGCCGCTCGACGAATATGTGCACGCCTTCACCTTCACCAAGTTCGAGCCGGCCGGCATGGTGCAGGGCAATGACGCCATCAAGAGCGCGACGTCGATCCTCGACTACGTGTTCCGCGAGCTGGCGATCTCCTACCTCGGCCGCAACGATCTCGCCCATGTCGACCAGTCGGACTTTTCCAACACCGCACTTGGCCGTGGCATCAGCGAAGGCAAGACCGATGCGGTCTCCAAGGGCCTGACCCGTGGCGCCTCGCCGGTGAAGCTGGTGTCGCGCGTCAGCGGCAACGATCCGAAAGGCTTTGCGGCCCCCTCGGGCGCCCCTGCCCGCTCGGCACCGACCGCCTTCTCCGGCTCCAACGTGCTGGCGCTGAAACCCGCCAGCGACGAAGCGGTCGCCTACAAGCGCGACTATGAGGAGCGGGCAAAGGAATTGGCCGAGGACATCGCCTTCGAGGAAGCGGCGGGTGTTGCTTCCGACGCCACGGCTGCGCTGTTCACCGACGCCGCGGCCATGGAGGCGGCGGAAGCCAAGAAACTCGCCAACGACCGCCGCGCCAAATCGCTGCTCCAGGGCTACACCGGCAATTCCTGCTCCGAGTGCCAGAATTTTACCATGGTGCGGAACGGGACCTGCGAGAAGTGCGATACGTGTGGCTCGACGAGCGGGTGCAGCTGAGCTAATTCACGCGCGCTGTCTGTCTGCTGCCAACAATGCGACTCCGCTCTCAGCAGAAGAGATATGCTGAGAGCGGAGGTCTATAAAAATGCCGCCAGAGCCCAAGCAACAGCACTATATTCCGGAAACTTATTCGAAGCATTTCTTGGATGGAGACGGCTGCATCAAAGTCTACGATACGTGGGAAGATTGTAGGCTTTTCTGCACCTCTCCAAAATCGGTATTCAAAGAGAAATACCTATACTCACAACCAGTTCATGCTGAAGCGCGTTTTGACAACGCGATCGAGAGACTTTTTTCCGACACGATAGAAAGCGGCTGGGACCGAGCTGTGAACATTATCGCGGAAAAGAAACCGCTCTCACTTGATGAAATTAAACATTTCACCGAATTCCTTTTGTCCATGCGATGCCGTGTACCCAACGCGCTTAGATCTGTTATGAGCCTTTTGCGAGACTCTGTTGCT
>NZ_RZRR01000314.1:0-5638 GCF_003998555.1 Mesorhizobium sp. M7A.F.Ca.CA.002.09.1.1
ATTTCCCGCTGCCACGCCCGATCCGGTCATGGCCGGCCGCTATCTGGTCGAGGGGCCGGGTCATTGCGGCGAATGCCACACGCCGCGCGACCTCGCAGGTGGTACGAAAAAGAACGTGTGGCTGGCCGGTGCGGTGGCTGCCGAAGGCAGCGGCGTCGTGCCGAACATCACATCGGGCGAGGGCGGTATAGGCGATTGGTCGGAAGCCGACATCGCCAACTACCTCGAAACCGGCTTCACGCCCGATTTTGATTCCGTCGGCGGCGCCATGGTCGACGTGCAGCGAAACATGGCCGAGCTGGCGCCGCAGGACCGTGCTGCCATCGCCGCCTATCTCAAGGCGATACCCGCGCATCCAAACGGCTATCCGGCCCGCAAGAGGGCGAACTAGTCTAGATCGAGTCTGCGGATGACAGGTGGCGGTCACCGAGAAAATCGAAGCCCGTTTCGAAAAAATGGTTGTAGTTGCAGGTCAACTCTTCGCCAGGCGCGATGTCGCGCAGCGCAAAACTCTCCTCGGGTGAGGAGACGTCGCAATTAGGCTCGTCGGCATGGTTCATGTAGCGCGCGTCGTCGGCTTCGAAGACGATGTAGTTCGGATCGCGGCGGTCAGGATAGGAGTAGCGGTCGAGATAGCTCTTCACCGGGCCGGCCGCCCGCTCATAAGTCTCGACCTCGATGAGCCGATCGAACCTTGGGTCTAACTTCCAGATCAGAGTACCGCGAGGAATGTGGTTCTTGGCAAAGACGCCGATTCCCTGGATGGGTGATTTGTCGAGATAGACGTCGACGAGCAGCATAATGAACCTTTACGCGATTGGAGGCTGTCAGGCCGGGAAAAGCCGCGCACTGGGTAGCGCGCGGTCGTCGCAATTGCGAGTGAAAATGAGCGACGGGAGCTTCAAAAAGTCCTGACACCCAGCCCTCTGGAAAGGGTGCGTCGATTATCGTCCAGAGTCAGCGTTGCTGCAGCGCCAGACGGACGCCCAAAGCGCAGTAGATGCCGCCGACAACTTTGCCCTGCAATCGTAACACCGACGGATTTCGGCGCAGGAACGTGCCGAGCCGGCCAGCGCTCACGGCAAAGACGACCGTGCTGAAAAGGCCCAGTATGACGAAGATGACCCCCAACGCGGCCATCTGAAGCATCACCGATCCGTTTTCAGGCCGCACGAACTGAGGCAGAAAAGCGAGGAAGAACAGAGCGGTCTTGGGGTTGAGCACTTCGGTCAGGACAGCCTGTCGAAACGCCTTGCCGGCGGAGATCGCGAGCGCACCGGCCGCCGGGTTGGCCGGTGTTTTCTCGATGATCGCGCGAATGCCGAGATAAACCAGGTAGGCCGCGCCGATGTACTTGATGACGCTGAACAGCGTCGCCGACGCGGCGATGATCGCCGAGATGCCGATCATGGCCATGACGGTATGAAAGACGTCGCCGGCAGCGATCCCGGCGCCCGTCGCGATGCCGACCCTGGTTCCGGAACTCGTTGCCCGGGCGATCGTCAGCAGGGTGGCGGGGCCTGGAATGAAGACGAAGCCGAGCACGACCGCGATGTAGGCGATCAGGGTGGTCAGGTCGATCATTTGTTGGTTGCTCCCGTAAGCTGCGCCTTGCCCATCACTTTCAGCGCGAAGGAGTAGGTGTAGGCGATCTCTTCCAGCCGCGAAAACCGGCCGGAAGCGCCTGCATGGCCGGAATCCATATTGATCTTGAACAGAACCGGATTGTCGCCGCTCTTGCGGTCGCGCAGCCGGGCCACCCATTTGGCCGGTTCCCAATAGGTGACGCGCGGATCGGTGAGACCGGCCAGCGCCAGGATCGGCGGATAGTCGTGATCAGAGACATTGTCGTAGGGCGAATAGGCAGCGATCGTCCGATAGTCGTCGGCGGACGCGATCGGGTTGCCCCATTCGGGCCATTCCGGCGGCGTCAGTGGCAGGGTCGCATCGAGCATGGTGGTGAGCACATCGACGAAGGGAACCTCGGCGACGATGCCGCCAAAACAATCCGGCGCCATGTTGGCGACGGCACCCATCAGCATGCCGCCGGCCGAACCGCCTTGCGCGACGATACGGTCATGCGCCGTGTAACGCTCGGTGACCAGATGGCGCGCGACGGCGATGAAATCGGTGAACGTGTTCATCTTGTTCTCCCGCTTGCCGTCATCGTACCAGCCATAGCCCTTGTCCTTGCCGCCGCGAACGTGAGCAATGGCGAAGACAAAGCCGCGGTCGACCAGCGAGAACCAGTTGGTGTTGAAGGCGGCCGGCACGGTGATGCCATAGGAGCCGTAGCCGTAAAGCAGGCAAGGTGCGGATCCGTCCAGCGGCGTGTCGCGATGATGCAAAAGCGAGATCGGCACCAGTTCGCCATCGCTGGCCGGCGCCATCAGCCGCCGCGTGACATAATGGTCCGCATCATGGCCGGACGGCACTTCCTGGGTCTTCAGCAGCACCCGCTCGCGGGTGCGCATGTTATAGTCGAACACCTGCGCGGGCGTCGTCATCGACGAGTAGGAAAAGCGCATGATCTCGGTGTCGTACTCATAGGAACCCGACAGGCCGAGCGAGAAGGCCTCCTCGTCGAGGGACAGAAGATGCTCCTCGCCGCTGATACGGTCGCGCACCACAATGCGCGGCAGGCCTTCCTTGCGTTCGAGCCGGACCATGTGGTCCCTGAAGCCGATCACCGACAGGATCAGCCGGCCGGGCTCGTGCGGCACCAGTTCCTGCCAGTTGGCGCGCACGGGATCGCTCGCCGGCGCCGTCATGATCTTGAAGTCCTTGGCGCCGTCGGCATTGGTCAGGATGAAGAAGATATCGCCGCCTTCTTCCAGCTCGTATTGAAGGCCAACCTCGCGCGGCGACACCAGTTTCGGTTCGGCAAACGGATCGTCGGCGCGCATCAGGCGGTATTCCGAAGTCTCGTGATCGTTGATGCCGATCATGATCCATTCGTTGTTGCGGGTGCCGTCGACATTCATGAAGAAGCCGGGATCGGTTTCCTCATAGATCAGCCGGTCGCTGTCCGGGCTGTCGCCCAGCGCATGGAAGAGTACCTTGGACGGGCGATGGTTGGGATCGAGACGGGTGTAGAAGAAGCCGTCATTGCCTGCGTTCCAGACGCCTGAACCGCCGGTGTCGGGGATCTGGTCGGCAAGCTCCTTGCCATCGGCAAGGTCACGCACGCGAAGCGTGTAGAATTCGGAGCCCTTGTCGTCGAATGCCCATAGCAGCTTGGCGTGGTCGGCCGAATGGTCGACACCGCCAAGACGGAAATAGGCCTTGCCCGCGGCCTCCGCATCGCCGTCGAGCAGGATATGCTCGGCGCCGCCGTCGCGCGACATGCGGAAATAGCGCGGCTGCTCGCCACCAAGTTTAAAGGACGAGCCGTAGGCATAGGGCCCATCCTTCATCGGCACGGAAGAATCGTCTTCCTTGATACGGCCCTTCATCTCCTTGAAAAGCTGCTTTTGCAGTTCGACCGTGTCGGCCATCAGCTTCGACTGGTAGGCATTCTCCGCCTCGAGTTCTGCGCGGATCCCCGCATCGAGCAATGACGGGTCGCGGAACATCTCCTGCCAGTTGTCGGCCCGTAGCCAGGCATAGTCGTCGGTTCGCGTGATGCCGTGATGCGTGTCGGAAACCGGCCGCTTCTCGGGCGTTGGCGGGCTGACGATCGGAAATATGGATGTCTTGGTCATTGCATCTCGCTTTGCCAGTATCTTCAATGGGCCAGTATCTTGAAGGGCCATCTCGAATGGAGAAGTATCTTGAATGGCAAATGAACACGCCGATCAGGGCAGGTTCAAGAGCCGGAGCGTATGGGTTGTGTCGGCTCCAGGAGATGAGCCGGGAGGAGAGATGATGACTATTTGGTCTCGGACTGCTGCGGCTTTCGCCGTTGCTTCGCTAACTCTGGGCTTTGCCGGCCAGTCTCATGCGACCGTATTCGCGGCTTGGCAAGTGGCCAATGTCCCGTTCGGCGACACGCTCAATGTACGCAAATACCCTTCGGGCACATCCCAAAAGCAGGCGGGATATCCGAACGGTACCGTTCTGCAGATGACCGGGCGATGCACCGGCGGAATAAACCTGCTCGACATCGCCAACCAGCCGGCATGGAAGCAGGCACAAAAGATTCGCTATCGCTGGTGCGAAGTCTGGCATGATCCGGTCCAGAACGGCAATTTCGTCACCGGCTGGGCCTATGGCAAATACATCATCCCGCATTGATTGACGCGGCAGCAATCAGCCGATCGGTCGGATGACTGGCATGTCGCCTGATTGCTTGTGTATGACCACGGCAACCTGTGGTTTTGTGGGCAAATGCGAACAACCAATATTTCTCGAGCGATAGCCAAGCAAGATCAAACATTAAAACCCGTTTCGTGAGTTGCCACGAATGTAACGGCGATCTGACGTTGCGTCAGCTGCCGCCGACGGGAACGCGAAATATCGATAAATTACACAATGCACGAAAGATTGAAGCTGATCGCGGAACATTTGATCAATATCGTTCAATATAGCGCGAGGGGTGAATTGACTTACTTGGTCTGCACGCTCATTGATGTGCCCGCGACACGAATCGTAGAAACTCTACCTGCACAAAATTCGTGCGATGCCCTGCTTGTAAAAAAGGGCGCAGATCGATGTAACTCTTGTTGGGGACCGAAGACCATGGATATTGTCGAAACACCTTCCAGAAACAGCGATGCGCTGATCGAATTGACCGCCGATGTGGTGGCCGCCTATGTCAGCAACAATCCCGTGCCGGTCGGCGAACTGCCGAACCTGATATCCGATGTCCATGCCGCACTCGGGCGTGTGGGCGGAACCGCCGAACAGCCGCCTGCCGACAAGCAGAAGCCGGCGGTCAACCCGAAGCGGTCGGTTCATGACGACTACATCGTCTGCCTTGAAGACGGCAAGAAGTTCAAGTCGCTGAAGCGCCACCTGATGACCCACTATGACCTGACGCCGGACCAGTATCGCGAAAAGTGGAACCTCGACCCTACCTATCCGATGGTTGCACCCAACTATGCAGCTGCCCGGTCCCAACTCGCCAAGAAGATGGGTCTCGGCCGCAAGCGCAAAGCGCGGTAATTGCTGCCAGCCAGATCGGATCGACATCAACGGCGCCTTCGGGCGCCGTTTGATTTTTGCGAGCCGCGACGCGCGGATCGGGTCGGGAAGCGTCAGGCGGTCTGCTTGAGCGCTGCCTCGGCGTCGCGCTTGATGCGCTTGACCATCGAGCGAAGGCCGTTGGCGCGCTGCGGCGACAGATGTTCGTCGAGGCCGAGTTCTTTCAATGTCGCTTCCGCATCGGTCTTCTGGATTTCGCTGGCGGTCCTGCCGGAAAACAGCGCCAGCATGATCGCGACCAGCCCACGCACGATATGAGCGTCCGAATCGCCGGAGAAGGTGATGACAGGATCGGCTCCAGCTCCGCGTTCAGTGGTCAGCCAGACCTGGCTGACGCATCCCGGCACCTTGTTGGCGGGGCTGCGCTGCTCGTCCGGAAACGGCGGCAGCGCCTCGCCGAGTTCGATGACATAACGATAGCGGTCTTCCCATTCCTCGAGGAACGAGAAGTCGTCGCGGATCGTCTGGATCGTCGTGGTCATGTCTGGGATAT
>NZ_RZRR01000315.1:0-5635 GCF_003998555.1 Mesorhizobium sp. M7A.F.Ca.CA.002.09.1.1
ATGGTTGACCACGCTTTTCAAAGATCGTGAACTACATCTCCTCGTTGTGCTCGACGCACTCCGGACAAGTAACCTCATGGGCGCGGCATGCAGGATTAACCGAGCCCAGCCGGTCATGAGTGCGGCCTTGCCGGGTCGGGCGATAGGCAGTCATGCCCTGCCCTTCCTGCGGGTCAAGCACTCCGAAAAAACATTTCCCCCATAAATGCTAGATCTTCCGTTGCCTTTTCGCGTCACAGGCCGTCAAACGCCCGGCCGTTCACAACAGTGATCCGGCAAGTGTTTGGCTGCGCGAGACGATGCTGCAGGGAGTCGTCCTGCATGGCACTTCGCTATGATGCTGCGGTGCCGTCTAACGGCGCCTCGTGCTTGAACGCACTGAACGGCCACCGCGATCAAAATCGATGGTTCGAGGACCGTTGATCATCACCCCGCCAGCCTCGATCTTGTTTGCCGCCACGAGAGCGACACAGAGACTGCTGGTGAAGATGCCCGCCTGCCCGCTATGTTCCGGATGGTTGACCATCCCGGATGGACCCATCGAGGGTGTCAAGGCGAGCATGAGCACAGGCGCGAACAGTTCACGGGCAGGCGCGACGGTGGCCGCAAAGCAACGTCGCGCCAGCATGCGATCTCAGCAGGATCGGCACCATCCTGTCAGGGAGCAATGCGAGTGGCTGGCTTAGCCGCTGCGACGCTGCCCGGCATCGCGTTCAATTGATCTGGCGCCTTAAATGCAGGAAGGCTTCGCGGCCGGTACGAGGCGCATCCCTCCTCCGAAGCAGCACGCCCAAGTATCATCACAAGCCCCGAGCGCCCGCGTTCGGCGATGTCCAATTTCCGACAATGTCGGAATACAGTCAGATCTGCTGGATTGACTTTAAATGGTTTTCTCATTTGGCACAGCGCATGCTGGTTATCCGGAAACACGTGACCGACCAACAAGAAGTCGCATGACACAACCGAAGCCATCCATGTCTGACGGGCTGCCCAGGATACCTACTGCGACCGCGCTTGCCCGGTGACGACCGCTCCGGCTCCGCCCGTTACCGACGAGGCAAAGTGACGGATTTCCTGCGTTTCAACGACATGGAGGTGGTTGTCATTCCCGCTGGGGGACAGACTCGGCCTGTTCAAGGCATTGCGCGAAGGCGGCAAGATGACGGCCACCCGTGCGCGAACTCAAGGAGCGCAGCCTGTATCGTGTATCAGGCAAATAGGCCGTCGGTCAGTGACCTTGACACAGGGGACATGCGCAAGGTCCTGAAGTTTGATGCAGCGATAGAAGGGTGCCAATGACAACAATAGCTTACAGGAACGGAACCATGGCTGGCGACGGCCGAGCCTTGGGTTTTGACTCAGTATCCGTCGGTGAGAAAACGAAGGTGTTTCGCTTATGCGACGGCACACTCATCGGCGTTTCCTCTTCGTCCTTGGGTATTCCAAAGGCCGTTCGAGACTGGGTTGAGAAGGGCATGGATGTTTCTGATATTCCTGTGCCGCGCAACGACGACAATTTTGAATTTGAGGCGCTGATAGTGCGCAAAAATGGGGAAGCCGTATTGTTGGACGGCAATTGGCTGCCAAGTGATCCCGTGAAAGGTGAATATTATGCCATCGGGAGCGGCAAGCAGTATGCTTTGGCCGCGCTGGTTTTGGGCAAGTCAGCTAAGGAAAGCGTCGAAGTTGCCGCGAAACTCGACGTTTGGACTGGTGGCACAGTCACTGCCATAACTCACTAAACCCGCCTTTCGGCGGGAGTGTGACAGTGCGAGCGTGGAAGTAGGGCGCCACCCCGGGGCACGTCGAGCCCTGTCATGTGAGCTGGTCCATAAGCGCGCGAAAGCGTCCAGTTGTGGCCAAAAGCACGATTTGCGACAGAACCGGCCCGCTTCTATGAGTATGGGCCGCTTTTTGCGGCCAGCGTGCTTGCCATCCTGCCGCCAGTGGCCGTCGCCTTCTTCTTCCAAGGTTACCTCGTCATGAAGTAGAGCACCACGATCTTGTCGGAGAGATCGGAAGGCGGACGGCCCTTCCGTCCGCGTCGGCCAGTTCGAAAGGCGGCGCGGCCTGCTCGTCGATCGCCTGGAAGAACCTCTCCGCGCTGTCCCTCATCTTGTCGAGATCGGCGCCCGGATGGTGGGCCAGCGCGGAGGTCCCGAGGATCAGCGCCAGAAATTGAATCGCAAGCGACGGTTTCGCTTTCATGGACAATGCATTCCGGTTGGGGGCGTTCGAGGGCTCCGCGGCTAGGATTGGTCTCACTGTGTCTGCTCCCGCTCCCGGCGGCTCATCTGCCTGATAGGCGCGTTCCCGCTCGGGCCATGTGCTTTTGATGAAGGCCAGAACGGCCCGGATCTCCTCGTCGGTGAGGACATTCCCGAAGCCCGGCATGTCGCTCTGGTAGCCGCCGCCGACGACCGCGGCCGGTCCCGGCGCCGGCATGCGTCCCGAAGGCAGCGGGCTTTCCAATCGCGCTGACCTTCGCCTGGCTAAAACCGTCTTGCCTAGCGCTATCGCCGCGGCCGGGGCGCGGCCATCCGGTTGGCGAGCCAAGGCAATGTCCAGACCAATCCGAGGCCTGCCGCGGCCACGCATCGATAAGAGGACCGACGCCCTTCTCCTTTGCCGCCGCTGGAGAACAGGTATTTGATCAGCGCGGCCGTCCCGAGGACGAGCACGACGACGACAAGCAGCCACACCAGGCCCGTGCCGAACATCATCATGCCGCTCATGCATTCCATCATCGAAGCCTCCTATTCCGTGGCGTAGATGCCGCCGGTCGCGTCAGACTTTCGGATTTCGAGAATCTCGAAGGGCGCTTCCTTCGTGCCACTCATGCCGGGGGAGCCCATCGGCATGCCGGGCAGCGTCATGCCCTTTGATGTCGGGCCGCTCGGTCAAGAGCTTGTTGACCGTGCCGACCGGCACATGGCCGCTCACCACATAGCCGTCGATGAACGAGAGAAGGCAGCCATCGGCTTCCGGCGGAATGCCCTCTTCGCGGCTCATGGCGAAAAGGTCGTGAGTCGGCCTTGACGGTGATTCCTGGAAGGCCGATTCCAAGGCGAGCTGGCTTGAAGGCCGCGGTCCGGATGGTCGACTAGGCAGCTTGGTTCCACGATCGCAATGCTTGATCGCTTCATTGCAGGCCATGGGCTCTCGCCCCCTCCTTTTGCCACACGAGGCGCCAGCTCACGTGTTGTTGTTGGCGTGCGCCCCGGCAACCGCTTTCACCAGCCGCTCCAGCGATCCCGCGCGCTCCAGCTCCGCAAAGAATGATGCGGCGTGACGCTACCCAGCCGGTGCTTCTCGGCCTTCCAATTAAACTGTCTCGACGAAAGAGCCGTCTCCGTTGCTCCGGTCTCGGTGTTGAGTTCTCTAAGGCTGCGCCACACCTTGGTCCCCACGCCGGCAAATGATCTCACTATGCAGCCCGTGCTCGCACGCTCTCAAACTAATTACCGCTGCTGCAACACGCCGCCTGGCGGCCTGCACCGAAAAGCCGACAGGGGTGCATCTGAATAGCCGTGAACCCAGGTCTCAAAGACCATCCGGCGCGACGAGCGGACGCACCGCACGTGTGACACCCGCCTTGTGGGGCAGGGTTGCCTTTCTCAATCCCGGCGTTGGTCGGCGTCCCAATGAGCAGCAAGCTATTATCGGCCGCCGAATCTTAGTGGCTTCGTCGAGAGCCTCAATCAACCAAGCGGCGAAAGCCCCGCTAGAGTCTCCGCCCGCCTGTCGCTATGAAGCAGTTGCAGCCAGCGCTGCTTCAGGCGCATGAACTCGCCCGATGCAATGATTTCCGTCGCCCTGGGTCTTTCGAAGGGCACTGTTTCTATTCCCTTCTTCTTCGGCGCGCGGCTTGATGCCGACATACGGTTTCTTGACCTGCCGCCTGAACTGGCTGCCGAAGCGGGTGCCCCGCCAGCGACCCCGACAATCCCCTGTTCCGCAACTGCTGAAGAGCCGACTGCGCTCGCATCCCGATATTGCGCAACGGCACTATGCCGACATTCTGGAGACCGCAGCCGCATGAGCCTCGAGATGTTCCGCCGACCGTCGACAAAGGCGTCCTCTCGCCTGCGTCCGCCATTTGTCAGTGCTCGATCTGATTGGGGAGACGCCGGTCGTCGAACTGAAGAGATTCGATACCGGCAGGTGTCGTCGCTTCGTCAAGATCGAAAGCCAGAATCCCGGCGGATCGATCAAGGATCGCATTGCGTTGTCGATGATCGTTAATGCCGAACAGCGTGGCACGCGCGGGGCGGTACAATCATCGAAGCGACCGCTGGCAACACAGGGCTCGGCCTGGCCATCTGGCGGCACGAAGCGCGTGATCGCGTGTCCAAAAGCTGACAGCGTCAGACAAATGTCAGGTTCATTACAACCAACATCTGGGCACTGACGAGGTTTTTCGAAGCAATGGGCGCTAACTGCGCGCTGAGCGCGTTGGCATGGCTTTTGAGACTGAGTGACTGTGACTGCACTCAATGGGGCAAGACGAGCGATGCGCTCCTCCCTGAACCCGTGTGCCGTCTCTGAGAGGAAACCAGCTCGTGCAGAAACCTTTGGAAATAGCTTTGGACCGCAACGTGGTATTGCAGATGGAGTCCCCGGCTCCTTCGATTAGAGTCGAGAACTGGCTGCATGGCGAGCCCCTCACGAGCTTTGAGCCCGGCAAGTGTACATAGTCGAATTTTGGGCAACTTGGTGCGGCCCATGTGTGGACGGGATGCCCCATCTGATCCAGCTGCAGGGCGTCGCCAGGCGCACCATCTGGACAGCAGGAACTGGACTATGGGCAAGGTAACAGGCTTTCTCGAAATCGACCGGCAGGTGCACAAGTACCAGCCGGCCTCCGACCGCATCCGGCATTTCCGCGAATTCACGCTGCCGATGTCCGACAAAGAGGTCGAGAAACAGGCCGCGCGCTGCATGGATTGCGGCATTCCGTTCTGCCATGGGCCGACGGGCTGCCCGATCCACAACCAGATCCCGGACTGGAACGACCTCGTCTACAATGGCGACTGGGACAATGCGATCCGCAACCTGCATTCGACCAACAATTTCCCGGAGTTCACCGGCCGCATCTGCCCCGCACCTTGCGAGGAAGCCTGCACGCTGAACCTCGAGGACATCCCCGTCGCCATCAAGACGGTCGAGCAGGCGATCGCCGACAAGGCTTACGAGACCGGCCATATCAGGCCCTATCCGCCGGAGAAGAAGACCGGCAAGCGCGTCGCCGTCATCGGCTCCGGCCCGGCCGGCATGTCGGCTGCCCAGCAGCTCGGCCGCGCCGGCCACGACGTCCATGTCTATGAGCGCGAGAGCCGGCCCGGCGGGTTGATGCGTTACGGCATTCCCGACTTCAAGATCGAGAAGCACTATATCGACCGGCGCATCGAGCAGATGCAGGGCGAGGGCGTCACCTTCCATTGCGGCGTCAATGTCGGCGTCGACAAGCCGGTTGCCGAGCTGCTCGCCGAACATGACGCCGTGCTTTATTGCGGCGGTTCCGAAACGCCGCGCGCGGCCGGCATTCCCGGCGACGATCTCGGCGGCGTGCATGACGCGATGCCCTATCTGGTGCAGCAGAACAGGCGTGTCGGCGGCGAACCGATCCAGTCGG
>NZ_RZRR01000316.1:0-5625 GCF_003998555.1 Mesorhizobium sp. M7A.F.Ca.CA.002.09.1.1
CTCGATCTACACTGGCCTGACGCTTCAAAACGCAAATGAAGCCGAGTAAAGCGCATGTAGAGCGCCTAGTCAGGAAATCCATCAGAAACTTCGTATTCGGGAAGCTCTCGAAGCTGTCTTCGTCGTGATGTAGAGCGGGCCGGATCTCCACCGAAGGCCAACGTGAAGCCCTCTCACTCCCGCGACTTTTATGCCGGTGCCGGCGAGCCCTGTAAGGCAGGCCGCAACAGCAGTTGATGCCTATATTCCAGCGCGATGGCGCCCCAGATCAGGCCGAGCAGCAGGTAGACATGGCGCCAGTGGTCGATGTCGATGAAGGTGCCGAGCCCGATATTGCCGATGAAGGCGACATAGGCGCACAGGAGATAGGGCTGCCACGGCCGGTCGCGCAGCAGGATGCGGAAGCCGGCTGCTATCGTCCACAAGACGAGCGCGAGGAACGACACGAAGCCGAGCCAGCCATAATCCATCAGCATCTTCAGCCAGATGTCGTGGGTGTCTTCACCGAAGATCGTGCCGAAGACCAGCGGGCCGATGCCGAACGGATGCTCCATCGCCATCTGGAAGCCGATGCCGTAGCGGGCGAAGCGGCCGAGGCGGGCGGTGTCGTAGCTCTGTTCGAGATGGGCACGGTTGGAGAACATCTCCGACACGCCGGGCAGCTGCAGGATGACGATCATGGCGACGACCAGCAGCGCCAGTGCTGCAATCGTCATCACCACCACGCGCAGCCGGAACATGCCGCTGGCGCTCTGCAGGAACAGGCAGCCGGTGAGCAGGACGGCCGAAACGGCGAACATGCCCCAGGCGCCGCGCGAAAAGGAGAAGAAGATGCCGGCGGTGATGATCAGCAGTGGCACCGCCAGCAGCGGCATGCGCGTCACCGGTCCGGTCAGGAGCAAATAGAGCAGATAGATGCCGGGCAGCACCAGGAACGGTCCAAACACGTTCGGATCCTGGAAGGCGCCGGCGGCACGGTCGTATTTGGTGAACATCTCGGCGCCCGGAAAGGCATGGAAGTAGCCTGCAATGCCAAGCAGCGAGGTGGCCACGGCCGAAACCACATAGGCAATGAAGATCAATCGGTAGAGGCTCGGCTGTACGGCTGTGATCGATGCGAAGAACACCGCGCTGAAGGCGAGAAACAGCGACACGGCGAGATAGAGCGGCGTGTTGGCGAGGTCCGCCATCTGCGTCATGGAGATCATGCCGCCGATGTTCATCGTCACCAGCAGCACCAGCAGCGGCGTTGCCGCGCGGGAAATCCGCAAGCCGAAAAGCGCCCAGATGGCAATCAGCCCCGCCATGTAGAGCTCATAGGGCGCCGGCTCGCTGATGACGAAGCCGGACAGCAGAATGCCGATGAAGACCGCGCCCGAGGAAATCAGCGCGACCAGCTTGGCGTTGACCACGACCTGCGGCAGATCATGGCTGATCGCGCTCAATAGGCGTTTTCCGTATTGAGCAGCCGGAGCGGCGTCAGGAACAGGATCCGCAAATCGAACAGCAGCGACCAGTTCTCGATGTAGTAGAGATCATACTCCGTGCGCATGCGGATCTTCTCGTTGGTGTCCATCTCGCCGCGCCAGCCATTGATCTGCGCCCAGCCGGTGACGCCGGGCTTGACCTTGTGGCGGGCGAAATAGCCGTCGACGACCTCGTTGTAGAGCAGGTTATGCGACTGCGCGGCGATGGCGTGCGGACGCGGGCCGACCAGCGATAGCGAACCCAGAAGCGAATTGAAGAACTGCGGCAGCTCGTCGATCGAGGTCTTGCGGATGAAGCGGCCGACGCGGGTGACGCGAGGATCGTTCTTGGTCACCGTCTGCTTGGCGGTCGGGTCGGCCTTGTCGGTATACATCGAACGGAACTTATAGACCTCGATGATCTCGTTGTTGAAACCGTGCCGCTTCTGATGGAACAGCACCGGACCCTTGCTGTCGAGCTTGATGGCGATGGCGGTCGCCAGCATGACCGGCGAGAACACGACGATGCCGATCAGGCTGAAGACGATATCGAAGGCGCGTTTGGCCACCGAATCCCAGTCGTTGATCGGCTTGTCAAAGATATCCAGCATCGGCACCGCGCCGATGTAGGAATAGGCACGCGGGCGAAACTGCAGCGCGTTGGAATGCGCCGAAAGCCGGATGTCGACCGGCAGCACCCACAGCTTCTTCAGCAACTGCAGAACGCGGGATTCGGCGGTCAGCGGCAGCGACACGATCAGCATGTCGATGCGGGCTATGCGGGCGAATTCAATCAGTTCCGAAATGGTGCCGAGCTTGGGGTAGCCGGCGACGATGGGCGGCGAGCGCTTGTCGCTGCGATCGTCGAAGATGCCGCAGATGCGGATATCGTTGTAGGGCTGCTTTTCGACCGAGCGGATCAGGATTTCCGCCGCCTTGCCGCCGCCGACGATGACGGCGCGCCGCTCCATGCGGCCATCGCGCGCCCAGGCCCGGATCAGCTTCGACATTACCAGCCTGAGGCCGAAGATGAGAACGAAGCCGATGACGAACCAGCTGCCCAACAAAAGGCGCGAATAGTTTTCCGACATCTTCATGACGAACGCCGTCAGCGCCATCAGGGCGAAAGTGCCGGCCCAGACCAGCAGCACACGGCCGAAATTGGCGATCGGCCGCATCAGGGCGACGATCTGGTAGCAGTCGGTGACGTCGAGCAGCACCACGGCAAGGAACGACGCGGCGGCGATCGTTACCGGATACTGCCAGGCGAGATAATTGAAGAACCCGACATAATGGAAATAGACGGCGAGCCCGGACAGGAACAGCAAGCCGAATTCGACCATGCGCAGGACGCCGCTGACCATGATCGGCGACATCGTATCGCGCCGGTACTGCGAGGCGACCTGGCGCGCGACATCGTTCATGCCGCTTGGCGTGTCGCCATCGGCCGGGCCGTCGAATTTACGCACCGCCTCTGCTGAAAAGCGGCGCGCGGGGTCGATCTCGTTCATGAGGGCTTTCCGCAAGCTTCCCCTCGGTCATAGCAAAAGAGAGCTAAGAAACCCTTGAAACAACATACGGCTTTGGAACGGCTTGGTCCTGCGCCTACTTGTCGAGCGCGGCGAAATAGGCGTTCTCGATGTCGGCGGCCATCACATCGGCGCCGAAGCGTGCCTTGAGGTCGGCCCCATCCGGCATCAGGTCGCGATAGGCGGCCGGGTCGGCCAGCGCTTGGCTCATCCTTTCGGCGAGCTCGATCGGGTCAGGTCGGATCAGGGCAGGGGAACCGGTGTCGAATATCTCCGGAATGCCGCCGACCGCTGTTGCGATCATCGGCTTTCCCGCGGCAAGCGTTTCCAGGACGATATAGGGCATGGCTTCGGCGCGCGAAGGAACGATGATAAGCGCGGCAAGGGCAAAGGCCTCCCTGGCCGGCATCGGCGGTAGGAAGCGGACATGGCGCTCGAGCCCGAGGCGTTTCACTTGCCCGTGGTAACGCGGTAGGTCGTCGCCGTCGCCGACCATCACCGCGGTCAGCGCGCGGCCGAACCGTGGGCCGGCGAGCGCCAATGCGTCGATGAAGATGTCCGGCCCCTTCAGGTCGCGCATCATGCCGATATAAAGCAGGTCGGCTGCGTCCGGCGCGGTGATCACCGGCTCGAATTCAGTGGCGCGCAGGCCGTTATAGACGAGGGTGTTGGGAATGGGCGGCTCGCCGACCTTGTGGCGATAGGTCCGCCGCTCATAGTCCGAGACAAACAGCAGATAGTCGGTGAAGCGAGCCATGAAGCGCTCGAGCGCGAAGAACAGCTTTCCGGTGGTCGTGTTCTCGTCATAGTGGAGGGAGCCGCCATGCGGCGAATAAAGGCGGGCTACGCGAGACCTTGATACCCGCAACAACGAGCCGAACAGACGGGCATAGGCGCCACCCTTGGCGCCGTGCCCGTGCAGTACGTCCGGCCGCAATTCCTTGATGATCCTGTACGTGCGCCAAGCCGAGGCAAGGTCGCCGGGACCGACGTGGCGCTGCATCGGCGTGCGATGAATGCCGAGCGCCAGCATGTTCTTCATCTGCTCGAACAGATGTTCCTCGAACGCGCCGCCCGTCGTCGAATCGCAGACGATGCCGACGGAATGCCCGGCGGCGACCTGCGCCTCGGTCAGGTCGCGCACATGCCGGAAAATTCCTCCGACGGGTGAGCGAAAGCAATGGACGATCCTGAGCCTGTCCGCCACTTGGTATCTGTCAGAACAGGCGTTCGCGGACGTAGACCGTATCGCCCGGCAGCAGCGGGTCGGAGGTGACCACGCGGCCGGTCATCACCTTGCCGTTGATGTCGCGGGTGATGTCGACGCTTTCCTGGTTGGCGCGCGGCGTGAAGCCGCCGGCAATGGCGATTGCCTTCTGCACCGTCAGGCCGGGGACGTAAGAGTATTGGCCGGCGGCACCCACTTCGCCCATGACGAAGATCGGCCGGTAGCGGTCGATCTCGACCGAAACGTCGGGATCGCGCAGATAGCCTTGCCGCAATTTGTCGGCGATCTCCTTTTCCATCTGCTGCGCGGTGTGGCCGCGCGCCGGTATGGCGCCGACAAGCGGGAAGGAGAGATAGCCGGATTGATCGACGCTGTAGGTGTTGGTCAGCCCGTCCTGCTCGAACACGGTGACGCGGACGCGATCGCCGGCGCCAAGACGATAGGGCTGATCGAGCACCTCATGGAAGGCGGCCGGCGTCGGCCGGTAGCTGGAACAGCCAGCCAGCATCGATACGGCAAGCAGCGCGCGAAACAGGGAAGCAGTGCTTTTCATGACCGGACAAGTACCTTCGACTGGGCCGCTGCGGCGTCGCAGCAAACATCAGGGATCGAGGCCCGTTATCATCCTGTTAGGGTTAATGGCCGGTAAAGGGAGCGGCCGACACGTGGCGCATCGGCAAGAGTTTTTGCGATTTCTGGCGGTTTTGTTTGTCGCCCGCCAGTAAACCCTAACGGAAACTTACCGCGATCTTAACGGCTGAGTTACCATAGTTGTTTACGGTGCGTGCTGACCCAGTATCGGAGTAGGGATGCATGTCCGTTCAGTCCGCGGCCGCAGATGTCGATGTCGATCTCAGGCAGCTCTTCGCCAGCCTGGCGAGGAATTGGCTGCGTATAGGCCTCGTCGTCCTGTTGGCGACCGGGCTGGCCTTTGCTTTCGCCTCGCTGGCAACCCGGCACTACAAGGCCGAGACGCAGGTGGAGATCGCGCCGCGCGAATCCATCTACACGCGGCCGGCCAGCAACAACAACGACACCGACAAGCCTATTCTCGACGAGCAGGGCGTCGCCACCCAGGTCCAGATCATTTCCTCCAACGAAATCCTCAAGCAGGTCTCGCAAAAGCTTGGGCTGGAAAAACTGCCCGAGTTCAATGAAGCGCTCGACATGTCGGCGCTGAGCCGCGCTCTGGTCCTGGTCGGCCTGAAAAGCGACCCGATGGAAATTCCGACGGAAGAGCGCGTGCTCAAGAAAATGCACGAGAAGCTCAACGTCTACGGCGTCGAGAAGACCCGCATCATTGCCATCGAGTTCTCATCGGAAGATCCCAAGCTCGCGGCCGCCATACCGGACGCCATCGCTGCCGCCTATATAGCGGGGCAAGGGGCGGCCAAGCTCGAAT
>NZ_RZRR01000317.1:0-5609 GCF_003998555.1 Mesorhizobium sp. M7A.F.Ca.CA.002.09.1.1
GGCCATGCCGGGCTCGCCCGCGAAACCGGGGCCGCCCTTGGAGCCAATCCGGTGCCGCTGGTCATCCCTTGCCATCGCATCCTTGCCGCCGGCGGCAAGATCGGCGGCTTCTCGGCGCCGGGCGGCTCGGTCACCAAGGAGAAGATGCTGGCCATGGAAGGCGTGCGCGTCGGCCCGCCGCCGCCGGCGCAGGTATCGTTCGGGTTTTGAGCGGCGGCCGGCGCTGGCAGAAGGCCTGGATCAGTACATCGGTCGCTTATTGACCGGGTTGGCGGGCACCGGCTGCATCACGTCCCAATGCTCGGCGATCTTGCCGTTTTCAACGCGAAAAATGTCCACGATGACGGTCTCCGGCATGTTACCTGCCCTCGGTTGAACGACCTGGGTCATGACGAGGTCGCCTTCGGCGATCACCCGCTTGAAGTCGACTTTTTGTTTTGGCCAATTGGCGACACCCATGCTTTCGAGAAGCTTTTTGACCGAGTCTCGGCCATCCGTCATCGTCGGGTTATGCTGAATGTAAGCCTCGGCCCAATAGCGGTCCAGCGCGGTAAGGTCATGGTCGCCGAACAGCGCCTGATAGGCTTTCAGGACAAGCGTCCTGTTTTTTTGAGTCAATTCATGCTGTTGCAGCACCTGCTTGACCGGCTTGGTGTTTTCCGCATGCGCCGCGGCGGTGAGCGCCGCGACCGCGAAAGCGGCCGCCGCGAAGGATTTAAGTTGCAGCACGGATGTCTCCCTCGGTTGCTTCGGTGTCAGGTCAATGCGCGCGCAACGAGCACCGTATCGACATACTGCCGCATGCGGATGATCTTGCCGTCCCGCAGTTCGTAGAGATGAGCGAAGGGGGCCGTCATGGATTTTCCCGTCGCCTTATATGTACCGGAATACACGCCGAAGGCCGCCACCCGGTCGCTATCGGCAATGAAGCTGTGCACGTCGGCGTGGTATCCGATCCACTCCGAGCCGAGCCGCTTGAAGACCCCCTGCATCAGGGCCTCGATGCCGACATAGGTGCCGGCATAGGGGAATCCTTCCGCCTCGGTCCATTCGATGTCGGCGGAAAGAACGGCCAGCAGATTGCGGCCGTTCTCCTCGGAAGTTCCCTCGTAGGTTCTACGGATCAAATCGAGGTTCGTCGCCATGTCAGCCCCACTTCATCTCGCCCTTGGCGACCTTGGATCCGACATCGAGGGCGACGCCCATACCGAGGCCGGGGAAGCGGGTCTCCATGGCGGCCTTCAACGCGGCGCTGTCTGCCGCCTTGTCCAGTTCTTCCTCGAAGGTGAGGAGATAGGACTTGGTGAACTCCACCGCCGAAGGACCGATCGCGGCATCGGGGGCCATGTGGCCGGGCACCACGACAGCGGGCTTGCGGGCGGCAATCGCGTCCAGCGTCTTGATCCAGGCGGCGCGGCTTTCCCTGGTCTGCGTGTCGGCGGTCCAGACGTGAACGCCCGAGAAGATCATCACCCCGCCGAAAACGGCATTGAGCGACGGCACGAACAGATAGCGGCGGTTGGCCAATCCTTCTTCCGCATTGACGATCTCTACAGTCTCGCCATCGACCGTCAGCGTTGCGCCGTCGAATGCCTCGGGGAGGACGATGTCGGAAAGCGCCTGCGGGCCATTTTCCTTCAGTTGCGGACCCCAGACGGCGAGCTTCTTCTCCACATTGCCCTTGATGGCTTCCAGCGTGGCGGAGGCAGCGATGACTTTTGCCTCCGGGAAGGCGTCCCGCACCGGCTTCAGGCCGAAGTAGTAATCGGGATCAGACTGAGTGACATAGATGGTGGTCAGCTTCTTGCCGGTGGCCTTGATGGCATCGGCGAGCGCCTTGCCGTCCGGATAGGTGAAGCCGCCGTCGATCAACAGGGCTTCGCTCGGCCCCGACAGCAGCACCGGCGCACGGAAGAAACCGTTTGGACCCGCCGGGAAGTGTTTCCAGCCAAGCTTGGCGCCGGCGGCCTGGCCGCTGTCGATGGGCGCGAAAACGGCGGTTGCGCCGAGGACCAATGAGGTCTTCATGATCTGTCTCCTCGTGAACATGGAATATCTCCGTTGAATGAAAGGGGATCGGGTGCGGCTACGGGCCCGCAGGGCGGACGGTAGACGGCACGGTAAGCCCTCTGGATTAATCAATAAATTGGCCGTAATAATACAAACTGTATGTTGAAAGCTTACAATGAGCCTTCGTGGTGGAATCGATAAACCTCAATCGCCTCGCCTATTTTGCCACCGTGGTCGACGCAGGTTCCTTTACCCGCGCGGCCGAGCGGCTTGGCATCACGAAAACAGTCGTCAGCCAACAAGTCGCTCGCCTCGAGGCTGAGCTGCGGACCACGCTTCTCGTGCGCACGACGCGAAGGGTCGAGCCGACGGAAGCAGGCCGTCTTCTGCATGCACGCTGCGTTCTGATCCTGCGGGATGTCGAAGAAGCGGTCGCCGAGGTTGGCGAGGCCAACGCCGAGGTGGCCGGTGTGCTGCGTGTTTCCGCGTCCAATGACTATGGCGCGATCGTGCTGGCCCCGATCGCCGCCCGCTTTCGCCAGAGATTTCCGGCCTGCGGCGTCGAACTGGTCATTTCCGATGCCATAATTGACTTGATCGGCAACAAGATCGACCTGTCCATCCGGGTTGGCTGGCTGGATGACTCCAGCCAGCAGGCGCGACGCATCGGCACCTTCCGGCAAATCCTGGTCGCGTCGCGGGATTTCGCGGCCGGGATCAGGGTGGACAAGCCGGAAGATCTTTCTTCCTTGCCGCTCGTTGCCAATGCCGTGCTTCGCAAGCCGTTCACCTGGAACTTCACCCGAGGCGATTCCGAGCCGCGCACCATCACCCTGCGCGAGGCGTTCTCCATCAACTCGACGCCCGCCGTACTGGAAGCGACGCTCGCCGGCGGCGGACTGGCAGTTCTGCCGGACTATCTGGTCGTCGACTATCTATCGCAGGGGCGCCTCGTCCACGTGCTCCCCGACTGGGCGCTGCCCTCCGGCGGCATTCACGTGGTCTATCCGGCGGCGCGCTTTCGCCCGCAAAAGGTGACGCAATTCGTATCCATGCTCACGGAGCATATCCGGGATTGAGAGCAATGGCTGCCGGTCGACAAGCGCTAGTTGTTATGGAAGAACCGCCGGCGGAAATGCCGGTCGTTGTCCGACCGCTTGCAGTTGTAGACCGGGCAGGACTTTGTGTCGGCGCTCGGCACGTAGGCTCGTGTCCTCACCTCGCCCATGCTGCAGAATCGCTGGCTCTGCACATAGCGGTCGTAGAGCGACAGTCCCGGCACCCGCTTCGACTGGTAGCGCAGGATGACCGCCCCCTGCCGGGCGATCGTCGCCTGAACGTTGCCGCAACTCATACGCGTCGGGTCGTAGCGCGAGATCGCCTGAGCCTGAGCGGCGACAAGCGTCAGGCAGGCGGCAAGCAGAATGGTTTTCATGGTCCTCTCCCTGATCCGCCGCCCAGGGACGTCGCGATCCGTCGTGACGCTCTCACGCGATTAGGGCGGCCATTGGGCAGCGCCCTGATCACGGCTTTCTCACACAGTCTTGTTTTTTGTGCGAAAGCAGCCTATATGCCTTCCATTGATATTTCGGCCGATCGATCCGGGCCTCGCGATAATCGCGTTTGCTGACGTCTATCTCCAAAATCTCGATGCACACCGGCTGGACCTCGGTCCGGTCAATCTAAAGCAAATGTGAAGGACTATCTAAATGGCAACTGGAACGGTCAAGTGGTTCAACGCCACCAAGGGCTTCGGCTTCATTCAGCCTGACGCGGGCGGCGCGGACGTATTCGTCCACATCTCCGCTGTCGAGCGTGCTGGACTGTCGACCCTGGTCGAAGGCCAGAAGATCAACTTCGAGATCGAGCAGGACCGCCGCACTGGCAAGTCGTCCGCTGGATCTCTGAGCAAGGCAGCCTGATTTTGCGATAGCGCGCGCCGGGCGAGAGTTCGGGGCGCGCGGCAAGTCACGGATGTACTGACAGTCGCGCGAGAAGCGCGCTGGAGCGGAAAGACCCGACAAGCTGGATCAGCAGATAGCTGCCAGCCCGGACCGGACGCTCCCGATCAGGCTACCAAGCATGGGAAGGCGGGATTTATCCCGCCTTTTTTGCTGTCTGGGTTAGGTGGCGCAGCCCGCACTATGGTTCCAACTTGTGGTACTTTTAGCCCAGTAGTGGTACCATTCGGCCATGACCAAACTTGAGCAGATCGAAAAATCCGTCGCCGAACTGAGCCCCGAGGAACTGAAGGCGTTTGCCGCCTGGTTCGAGGCGCTCCAGGCGGATATGTGGGACCGGCAGATGGAAGCCGACGCGAAGGCGGGCCGTTTGGACAGGCTTGCCGAACAGGCGCTGGCTGACCATCGCGCTGGTCGGACGCGGCCTCTGTGAACCACGTCGCCTCTCCATCGTTCTGGGAGGCTTATGAAAAACTGCCATCGTCAATCAGAGCAAAGGCGGACAGGCGTTTTGCCCGACTGCGTTCGATCCTTTTCATCCCTCACTGCATTTCAAACAGGTCGGTCGCTATTGGTCGGCGCGAGTTGACGAAAACTATCGGGCTGTTGCCATACGCAACAATGAAGATGTGATCTGGTTCTGGGTCGGCACCCACGCCGACTACGACCATTTGTTGAAATAGCCCCTCCTTCAGGAGGAGAAGGCTACCCCACCCACTCGATCGGCACATGCCCCGGATCCGCTTCCACGCGGCCAAGCCATGCCGACACCGCCGGATAGGCGTCGAGCTGGAAACCGCCCTGCTCCGCCGTATGCGTATAGGCATAGAGCGCGATGTCGGCGACGCTGAGCGCGCTGCCAGCGAAGAAGGCATTGTTTTCCAGATGCCTGTTCATCACGCCGAGCGCCTTGTTGCCGCGCTCCAGCGTCACCGCCAGCCGCTCCGGGGTCGCATCCCCAGCACGTTCGGGAAAGGTCAGCAGCGCCTTGCGCACGGCTATGTAGGGCTCGTGGCTGTATTGTTCGAAGAACAGCCATTGATACGCGAGCCCACGCTCATACCTGTCCGCCGGCAGGAAGCGTGTGCCTTCGGCGAGATAGAGCAGGATGGCGTTGGATTCGGCCAGCCGCCGGCCATCGTCGAACTCGAGCAGCGGCACCATGGCGTTCGGGTTCTTGGCGACAAAGTCGGCTTTGCGTGTGTCGCCTGTGTGCGAACTCACCTCGACGTTGGTGAAGGCTAGGCCAAGCTTCGCCATCAGCAGGCGCGGCTTGTAGCAATTGCCGCTGTCTATCATGCCGTAAAGTATCATGGCTGTTCCCCCGAGCACTGTCTCCGCGCGATTATCGCAGCGGCGGCGGACTCAACCAATGATTTGTTTTGTCGCGACGATCAGCGCCGCTGATGTGTGAATAGTGGCGCCCCTAGCCGAACAGCGGGACGACATTGCCGCCGGTACCCAGCAGCGTGTCGATGTTCAGTGGCTCTTCCTCGAAAACGGTCCCCGCCAAGGCTGGGCGGGCGAGGAGAAAACCCTGCAGCAGGTCGACGCCGCCTTCGAGCGCGGCGCGCAGATGGGTGGGCTGCTCGATGCCTTCGACCAGCACCTTGGCGCCGCGGTCATGCAAGCTGGAAA